>CALGKL010000286.1 GCA_937930495.1 uncultured Gloeocapsa sp. | reverse complement strand
CCTGGTGATAACTATAGGCATAAGAACTCCAATTTAGATAAGCTCTGGCTAAATCCTCCTGGGATTCCCAATTTTGGGCCTCGATTAACCCCTGCAACCCCGCACCATAGGCTCCCGGTTTTGAACCAAAAATGCGATAGAGCGATCGCTGTTTAGCTTGTTGTTCGTCTAAGCCCTGTTCTCGCCAAAACCCCTGCTCCTCATTCACTTTAGCCGCTAAAGGGTTGATTTCTTTGGGCTCATTCAAACTTGACACAGCCTCAATTGCCTGATATAATAGGATTAGTAAACTGGGGAAGGAGTCGCGAAAAAAGCCTGAGACTCTGATTGTAACATCAACGCGAGGACGCCCTAAAGCAGACGGACTAAGGATTTCAAAATCTTTAACCCTACCGTTAATTCCCTCCCAAACCGGACGAACTCCCAGTAAAGCGAGGACCTCAGCGACATCATCTCCACCAGTACGCATAGTAGAAGTTCCCCAGATGGAAATAGCCAAATTTTGAGGATATTCTCCCTGTTCCTGGGTATAACGTTCGATTACCGCTTCAGCAGCTCTTCTGCCGACGTCCCAAGCGGTTTGGGTAGGAATAGTTCGGATATCCACGCTATAAAAATTACGACCGGTGGGAAGAACATCGGGGCGACCGCGGGTTGGCGCTCCCGAGGGTCCACTCTCGACGTATTTACCATCTAAACCTTGGAGCAGGTTAGTAATTTCTTGTTGGGTTCCTTGCACAGCAGGGAGAAGAGAGGTTTTTAGCCATCGTAAAACTAGGCTAGTTTTGGTCCCCACACTAGGGTTAAAAGGTTGTTGAAGCAGTAATTGTTCTAACCAGAGACTAGCTTGAGTCTCTAACTCAGCTACCTTTGGACTAGGGATCAACGGGTCTAAATCTAAACCCAAATCCTCAACCATAGCTTGGGTTAAACCAGGACGATTACCACTGGGAAAACGAGCGATCGCGAGCAATAAATCTCGTAATTGTTCACCTTGGGGACAACGACCAAAAATATGTAAACCATCTCTTATTTGAGCTTCTTTAAGTTCACAGAGATAACCAGAAGCTTGGGTTAAAAACTCGGTTAGAGATGAAGAGAGATTTAATTCTTGGTCTAGGTGATGTTCCTTAACTAAATCGACGATTTTCCCTTCGATTAGGGGTAATCTCGAGGGGTTCAAACTCTGTGCTTGGTCATACTCATCTAACAGTAATTCTAACTGTTGGAGAGGACCGTATAACTCAGCCCGAGTCAGAGGAGGGGTAAGATGGTCGATAATGACAGCATGACCTCGTCTTTTCCCTTGAGAACCCTCACCAGGATCATTGACAATAAAGGGATAAAAATGGGGTAAAGTACCTAGAGTGATTTCCGGATAACAGGTGTTAGATAGGGCGATACTTTTACCAGGTAACCATTCCAAATTACCGTGTTTACCTAGATGAATGATAGCATCAGCCTTGAAAACTTCTTTTAACCAGAAATAATAAGCTAAATAATTATGGGTAGGTTCTAAATCCGAAGCGTGATAATTGAGACTAGGATCTAGATCGTAACCTCTAGAAGGTTGAATCCCGATAAAGATTTTACCGATTTGTCTCCCTGGGATAGGGATAATTTCTTGGTTAAATTCACCGTAGCGATCGCTTATTTGTTGTTGTACCCGTTGAGGTAGAGTCCTGAAATAATCCAGATACTCCTGTCTAGTCAGAAACTGATAGACTTCTCTTAACTCCCTACTTTCTGGATCATTAGTTACCCCTTTGAGTAACATATTCATCAACTCATTTGTGCTAGCGGGAACATAACTGAGATCATAACCATGAGCTTGTAAAGCTTCTAAAATCATCAAACAAGAAGCAGGGGTATCTAAACCGACACCATTAGCGATTCTCCCGTTGCGATTAGGATAATTAGCCAGAATTATGGCTATTTTTCTCTCTTGGGGGGATTTTCTAGCTAACTTTAACCAATTATTAGCTAACTGTGCGACAAAATCGATTCTATCCTCAAGGGGTTGATAGATAACTATAGACGTCTCCAATTGGGGGTGCCAATTTTGGACAGACTTAAAAGAAATAGCGCGCGTAATAATTCTCCCGTCTACTTCCGGAAGGGCGACATTAATAGCTAGATCTCGAGGATTTAAACCAGAAAATCCACTCTCCCACTCTGAGAAGGTACTACTACTGAGAATAACTTGGAAAATAGGAATACCCAAATCTTTACCGAAATTTTTCTCCGTAGCAAAGCTAGTGGTATTTAAGATCAGTTGGACATCCGATAGATATTCCCTTAAAGGAGATTGGATCTCCTGATCTCGCAAAGAAGAAAGGTAAATAGCGATAACCGAGATATTTTTAGAGATAAGGGAATCACAGAGACTATCGATAGGTAAAAGATTCCCCGCTAAATAATGGGCGCGGTAAAATAAGATCGCTATTTTGGGCTGAGAATTAGAATTAAGATTTTGATAAATACCTATTCTGGGGACGGTTTGGGGAGAATCAGGATGATACTCGGTCTGAAAAACAACATCAGCTAGATATTGTAAACCGTTAGCAAAATTAATTACTCCACCCTCGACTAAATAGCGCCAAAAACGATTAACTACAGTCAGAGAAACCGTAGAATGACTGATTAACTCCGCATCTGGTTGATCATCCCCTGGTAAAACCAATAACTTACAGGTTGTCCCTATCGCTATTTCCTTAACTACCTCTAAACCATAAGACCAGTAGGATCTCCCTCCCAATAAACGCAGTATAATCAGCTTAGCTTGGCTTAAAACCGTATCTGCATAACTATCGATGCTAATCTGTTGTTGTAATTGTAAGAGATTAACTACTCGTAACTCGGGAAAGTCTTTCGGAAGCAAAGTCAAACAACTAGCTAGAGTTTGAATGTCCGTATCAGCTGCGGTTAGGAAAACTATAGGCGCAGGATTTTGGGTTACGATAACTACTCCCTCTCCTGAGGAATCCTGGTTATAGGGGGTACTAGTAATTCTGTGCATAGACTGATGTAAAGGAATGTAAAGAAAATATCTTTAAAAAAAGTAAGAGAAACAGTGTTTAGCCAATTTATAAGAGATGCTATAAACAAGAGGGTTTTACCTGCACAATCAACAGCAGCTACCATGTCTTCAACATCTATTTTAAGTCGAATATTGCCCAAAGAAAAATTTCAACAGTTATGTCATCTTTGGGACCAAATGCTAGAAAATGCTCAACA
>CALGKL010000285.1 GCA_937930495.1 uncultured Gloeocapsa sp. | reverse complement strand
ACATCGGCGAGGGCTTGAATTTGGTGTTGTTGCAGAAGACTAATAAATTTTTCTAAACTGAGATTACTGTGTCCAATAGTATAGATATTCATGTTATTACCAAATAGAAATAACCGCTGCTACTAGTTTATAACAATATTCTTGATAAGGTTCACCTAAACTAATAGTCAAGAAAAGCTGTTCAGAATTGAAATTAGGTAAAGCCAACTCTTCTACCGGATAATCACCATCAGAGAAATCTTGCATTTTCTTGAGAAAAAGGGGGTCAGTGACGGAGAGATTATAATGGGAACTTTGTAGGTAAAAACTGGCTTTGATTCGGCGTTTATAATGGCTAGATACTTTAAAACTGAGGTTTTCTGGTTTAACTATAACTAAAGATGAACTTAAAGGATTAGATAATAAATGACTATAGGAAATTTTTTCGGAAAAATCATTAAAAATGTAACTTTTAGAGATAGCTAGATCATTAAGAAAATTAAGCAGATTTCGTTTAGCACAGTGAGAAAAAACTTCCCAACGATGAACTAAACGCCAAGGTGTTTGACTAATTAACCAATTTTCGGGTTGATGTACTTCGGGTAAAGGTTTAATAAAGTCAATTTCTAGGATATCAAACAATCGAGGTTCTTGTTGATTAGGTAATAGATATTCTTGAGGAAATAAGGTACCATGAATATTAGTCGAAACAGGTCTAATCCAACCTAAACCATTTTGACGTAGACCTGCGATACATCTTCCCTGGTATTTAGTGGAATTCGCTAAACAGAGTATTTGAAAAGTTGGCATATACTAACCCCACAAAGCTTAGTATTATTTAGATCATAACACTACCTGATTTGACCGAGAGAATTTGAGAAGCTTTTAACCAATTTTGTGCAAAAGCGTTGAGATGTGTCGTGGTAATCAGGGTTTGACAACGATTGGAGATCGCTTCTAGTAGCTGATTTTGTCGGTGTAAATCTAATTCAGCAAGGACGTCATCGAGTAATAAAATGGGGGGTTCACCGATTATCTGTTCAATTAAGTCTAATTCAGCTAATTTTAAGGCTAAAACTAGGGTTCTCTGTTGTCCTTGTGAGCCGTAGGATTTAGCTGGTGTTTGATTGATTAATAATTCTATCTCATCCCGGTGTGGTCCAACTACGGTTGTACCTAATTGTTGTTCAAATAAAGTTCGTTCATTGATTGCTACTAAAAAAGCTTCTTGTACTTGTTGAGGCTCATCTTGACTATAATAACAGACATTGGGATTATAGTTAATTTCCAATAATTCATTATTGCCGCTAATTTGTCGATGCCAATTTTGAGCTAAAGGGGTTAATCTGGTTAAAACCCTAGCCCTACGTCGCATGATCCGAGAGCCAAAAGCTGCTAATTGTGCATCCCAGATACCTAATTCAGTGAGATTATCAGCTATTGGGGAAGAATTTTGCTTATATAGTCGTTTAAGTAAAGCGTTTCTTTGGCGCAATATTTTTTGATATTGTTGGATAATATAGGCGTAAATTGGTTCTAGTTGTACCAAAAGAGCATCTAACCAAGCACGACGTACTTCTGGCGCTCCTCTGACTAATTCCAAATCTAAACTGGAAAATTGGACGGTATTAATTACTCCTAAAAGGTCGAGATGACGTCGCAGATTTTCGTGATTGAGACTGACAGAACGTTTTCCCGAACTGCGTAAAGTCATCGCGATTTCCGTTAGACCATAGGAACGTTGTAAATTAGCCTGAATGCGACTTTCTTGTTTTCCTTCGAGGATTAAATCCTGGTCTTTTTTAGCGCGTCGAGTTTTGAGAGTTGAAATCAGTTCAACTGCTTCGAGTAGATTGGTTTTACCTTGAGCATTATCACCGAGTATGATAGTCTTGTAGGCGTCAAAAGTAACCTTTTGCTCTAGATAATTACGAAAGCAACATAAATGTAATTGCGGCAGAAACATTTATTTTTGATAAGCGCGAATCATTGCTTGTGTCCCTAGTTGGGAACCTTGACCTTCCTCTAATTGAGCGACTAATTTAAATAGATCTTCGGCGACTGCAACACCTGGTAAATCCTGATTTTGAGCTTGTTCTTGGACTAAACGTAAGTCCTTGAGGATGTGTTTAATCATAAATCCGGGGTTTAAATCCCCAGAGGTGATTTTTGGTCCAAGATTGGATAAAGCCCAAGAACCAGCGGCTCCTGTACTACATACTTGAATCATTAAGTTAGGGTCAATATTCTGGATTTGAGCAAGTTTAATCGCTTCACAAAGGGCTACCATGTGTAGGGAGGCTAGGACTTGGTTACAGAGTTTCACCGCTTGTCCGCTACCTAATGGTCCACAGTGATAGATATTCGTCCCCATCAACTGCAAAAAGGGTTTAGCTTTGTTAAAGTCTGGTAACTCACCTCCTACCATAATGGTTAGAGTACCACGTTGGGCGCCAATATCCCCTCCAGAAACAGGTGCATCCAGGAAACCTAAGCCAACTTCGGCGAGTTTTTCCCCAATAGCGATCGCTCCAGTGGGTCCAATGGTACTGAAATCTACCACTAAGGTTGAGGGTTGAGCGTATTTAATCACTCCCTGTTCTCCACAGAGTACCTCTTTGACGTCGGGGACGTCTCCGAGACAACAGAAGATTATTTCTGCATCTTGAACTGCTTCTTTTAGGGTTGGAACTATTGTCGCTCCCGCTGAGGCGGCTATTTTTACGCCTAAACGCTCAGGGGTTCGATTCCAAGCTTTAACCTGAAGACCTCCACGGACAAGATTAGCGGTCATAGGACCACCCATTACCCCTAATCCGAGAAAAGCTATACTACTCATTCTGTTAATTTAGCGCGTATTTGGGCGATTTGAGACTCAAAATAGGCTTGCTCATAGTTGAGGGATTTAGCTACTTCTAAACCTTTTTGGAAAGCTGTTAAAGCTTGAGCATAGTTATTTTGTTCTGTATATATTTTAGCAATTTGGTCATAGGTATTCATCAAACCGTATAAATCATAGGATTGTTGGTAAATCTCTAGCAATTGTTGATAAATTGTTAAGGCTTGGGTTAATTCTCCTGAACTGTGATAGAGGTTAGCCTGATGTGCTTTGGCTTGGGCTGCTAAACCGTATTGTTGTTGTGACCAAGCGATGGTAAACGCTTCTTGATAGTTATAACTAGCTGCGGCTATTTGGTTAAGAGCTTGATAGTCTAGACCTAGGGATAACCTTAGTAAGGCTAAATCTTTGAGTTGTTGATTGTCTGTATAGGTTTTTACTAATTGTTCTTTGATAATTACGGCATTTTCTGGTTTATTGATTTCGTTGTAGATTGTGGTTAATTTTTGCAGATAATTGCTCTCGGAGAAGGTATCCGATTCTGAGCGAGCGATCGCCAATAGTTCTGTATAGACTCTTTCGGCATTGGCATAATCAAATTTAGCTAGATATAATCGCCCTAAATTGTCTAGAATTAGTTTTTTTTGCTCGGATTGGGTTAATAATTGCTCATAGATGTTAATTGCTTCTTCCCATTGGCGCATTTCTTGATAGGCTTGTGCTAAACTCAACCAGAGCCCTGAATCAGGCTCTATTTTTTGTTTAATCAGACCGAGGCGATCGCTGATGATTTGAACTTCTTGGGGACGATTTTGGGACCAAGCGATCCCTCCTACTCTTCCTAAAGCGGTTATTTCTTCTGCTAATCCTAAAGCTTTTTGTAACTTCAACTCCTCATACCAGAGAGCAAAAGCTTCCTCTACCAAACCCATTTCTAGTTTAGCTTGGGCTTGGGCGTCATAAGCGGCGATCGCTTTTTGAATTCGATAACGTTCAAAAGAAGTTAAGGGGCGATCGATACTAGGTAAGAGGGGATCAGGTGTGGTAACCTCTAAAGGAGAAGCCATCCCTGGACTAAGCAGACCTCCGAAATAAACCAAGATGATCATTAACAGTTTTAGGAACATTAAAATAATTATAATTGTAATAACTGCTATTATACTATCGGGTTGTACCCTTTCGCCACAAGTTAGAGCTCAAGATAGACTCTTTTTAGACATTTCCCTAGATTTTTTAGGGGAATATCAACTACCGAAACAAGAATTTCAAAACACCCCTGTAGGTGGTTTATCAGGTTTAAGTTATGATAGTAAAACAGGAAAACTACTAGCCATTTCCGACGATCGCTCTCAATTAGCACCGGCGCGTTTTTATACCCTTAACCTAGACTTTACCGATAATTCCACTCTAGCTAAAGTCAGCGTGGAGGGAATGACGGTGTTATTAAATGAACAAGGACAAACCTACCCCACTGGAACAATTGATCCTGAAGGAATTGCCATTTCTCCTCGTCAAAGCGTCTTTATCAGTAGTGAGGGTGTACCTAGCAGCAATATTGCACCCTTTATCCAAGAATACGATCTCACCCAGGGAACATTAAAAAACTCTCTCAACATTCCCGAACGTTATTTTAACCCTCCCGATTTAGGGGTACAGGAAAATCTCGGTTTTGAATCTCTGACCCTGAGTCCGAAAAGTCTAGCACCAGGGGATCCTTTTCGTTTATTCACCGCGGTGGAATCTTCTTTGATTCAAGACACCAACATTGAACAAGAATCAGCACCCCTAAGGATGATGCACTATGTTATGAATAGCATCGGTGATCCCATTTTAGTAGGGGAACACCTGTATTTACTTGAACCAGATCCTTATGTTGACACCCTGAGTAATGGTTTAACCGAATTATTCGCCTTGAATACAGAAGGTCATTTTTTAGCTTTAGAACGTACTTTTAGTCCTTCCGGTTTTGGCGCCAAAATCTTTGAGGTAGTCATTGCTGACGCTACTGATACAGCGAGTATAACTAGTCTAGCTCAAGAGCGCCGCGGTATTCGACCCGTTCGCAAGAAATTATTACTAGATTTAGATGAGTTAGGCATCGAATTAGATAATCTAGAAGGAATGACCATTGGACCACGTTTACCCGATGGGAGTCAAAGTCTGATTTTAGTCAGTGATGATAATTTTAGACCAGAACAGGTTACTCAATTCCTTCTTTTCCGTTTTTCTCAACGGTGAGTACCTAATGATCTAACCTTTCATTCCAGGGATAAGGCTTTTTTTCAAGCGACTAACCGCTTGCTCGGTGATATCACTATATCTGAGTTCACCACAAAGGATTTGACCCATAATTTGAGCAGCAGAAGGACGTTTAACCCCGACTTTATAGGCGATTTGGGGAAATTGATAAAACAATCCCGCTAGACGTTGGGCGAGAATCAGATCATTACCCCATTCTTGTTTAACCAGATCGCTATATTTAGCAATAGCATGGGGGTTACCCTGGAGACTTTGACTGATAGCTTCAGATGCTTTTAGACCAGTCCAAATCGAGGGGCGAATACCTTCTCCGGTCAGAGGATCTAAAACTCCTGCTGCTTCACCCACAAGCAGTGCATTGTGACTATGGAGAGTCTGGTTTTCGCGCCATAAACCGAGGGGATATTCAGTGTAAGTAGCGTTACTAGTATCTAAGCCAAATTCAGTAGCGTAGGTAAAGATCTGTTTTTTCAGTTCCGCTGAATTAGCTTTGTTACCACGTAAAATAGCACCGCTGATACTATAACCGTAACTTTTGGGGAAGTTCCAGATATAGCCATTTTTGAGTAAGCCAAATTCAAAATAAGCTTTATTGAGGTTTTGAGGAGGTTGTGAGGTTTTGATTTCTAGAGATCCAGCTAAACTAGGTTTTGGGTTAGTTAAACCTAACCATTGAGCGATCACACTCTTTACCCCATCAGCACCAATTAAATAGGTAGCGGTAAAGGTTTCCCTGGGGGTTTTAACCGTCCACCCCTCGGTTTGGGGTTGGATAGCGGTAACTTCTGTATTGTCTTGAAACCTGGCTCCCTTTTGGATGGCTTGGTCAAGGATAAACTGGTCAAAAGCACTACGATTAACCATCCACATCGGTTTAACGTTTTTCAGTGTGGCTTCTACGGGGTCGCCAATTTTCCAGGTATATCGCACTTGGGTAATGGTATTGTCAATGACGGGAGTAAAGTCGAAATCAAACCAAGAAGCGATCGCCGGAGAGACTCCTCCTCCACAGGGTTTAGACCGAGGGAAAGAAGCTCGATCGAGGATCAAAACTGAATGACCTTGTTTAGCGAGAGCATAAGCAGCGCTAGCACCAGATGGACCCGCACCTATAATAATACAATTATACATAAAAACCGACTTTGAGTAGTTGTGCCGATAGATTAAAGTGATTTTAGCGGAAAAGCAATAAAAATGGTCAGAGAAAAACTGGTACTATTTAATTATTATCGATGGTAATAGTTAATCAATGCGGAATCATTATTGCGGAGAATTAAAAGCTAAACAAATTGAAGAAACGGTGACTCTGTGCGGTTGGGTGGATAGAAGGAGAGATCACGGGGGAGTGATTTTTATCGATTTGCGCGATCGCTCAGGAGTGGTACAAATAGTCAGCGATCCTCAACGTACTCCCGACTCTTATCCAGACGCAGAAACCCTCAGAAACGAGTATGTAGTCAGAATAACAGGGAAAGTTAGCCCACGTCCCGCAGATTCTATCAACCCCAAGTTACCCACAGGGGAAATTGAAATCTACGCTCACAAAATTGAGATCCTCAACGCGGTAACTAAACAACTACCCTTTCAGGTGTCTAGCGTTGAGTCTGAGTCGGTGCGAGAAGAATTAAGATTAAAATACCGTTACCTAGATTTAAGACGGGATAAAATGTACTCCAACCTGCGTCTACGTCACGAGGTAGTCAAAGGAATTCGGGATTATTTGGAAAATCAGCAAAATTTTCTGGAGGTAGAAACCCCCATTCTCACTCGCTCTACCCCTGAAGGAGCCAGAGATTATTTAGTTCCCTCTAGGGTAAATCCAGGGGATTGGTACGCTTTACCTCAGTCTCCCCAATTATTTAAACAGTTATTGATGGTAGCAGGATGCGATCGCTATTATCAAATCGCTCGTTGTTTTCGGGATGAGGATTTGAGAGCAGATCGTCAACCAGAGTTTACCCAATTAGACATGGAAATGAGTTTTATGTCTTTAGATGAGGTAATCGCTCTCAATGAAGGTTTAATCTGTCATATCTTTAAACGGGTAAAAAATATCGAATTATCCACCCCTTTTCCCCGTTTAACCTATAAAGAAGCCATGGACTTATACGGAAGCGATCGCCCTGACACCCGTTTTGACTTAAAACTAGTGGATGTTTCCGAAACCGTCAGAGACTGTGGTTTTAAAGTCTTCGCTGATGCGGTCAAAAAAGGTGGTTTAGTCAAAATTCTCCCC
>CALGKL010000284.1 GCA_937930495.1 uncultured Gloeocapsa sp. | reverse complement strand
CAGGAGTTAGGACATTGAACAGGTTAATCTGGTTTAACCCACATCAAAACTGCGCCATATTCTACGGGTTGACCATTTTCAGCGACGATCTCCACTATTTGTCCTGCTACTTCCGATTCGATCTCATTCATTAACTTCATCGCTTCAATGATACAAACGCTTTGACCAACGGTAATGCGATCGCCTTTTTCGACATAAGAAGGTTCTCCAGGGGCAGGAGCGCGGTAAAATTTACCTACCATAGGAGAAGAAATCGGTACTAAATTTTTATCAACTGGAGACGAGACAGTAGATTCTGAGGGAGTCAGAGGGGGTGTTGAAGTTGTCTCTGGAATTGTTTCGACCACATTATTAACCGCGATTGGGGGTAACCCCTGACGGACATTTAACTCAAAATCTTTGCTCTTAAGATTAAGTTCGGTTATGTTGGTATGAGCGATCGCGCTCAGTAATTCACGTAGCTGCTGATAATCTATTGACACTACCCATATATCCTCTCTGATTGTCTAGAAGTAAATTGTCAGAATAGACTGACAATCAACCCCTTGCTATATTTTACCTATCGTTTATTCTCTACCTAGATATGTATCAGTACGAGTATCAATTTTAATGCGTTCACCTATAGAAATAAATAGAGGAACCATTACTTGAGCACCTGTTTCTACGATAGCGGGTTTAGTTCCTCCTGTAGCGGTGTCTCCTTTAACTCCTGGGTCGGTTTCGGTTACAGTTAATACTACAGACATAGGTAATTCCACCTCTAGTATTTGTCCATTCCAAAACAAGACGTTTACTTCCATACCTTCGTGGAGATATTTAACGCGATCGCCGATTTGGGAAGCATTAAGAGAAGTTTCTTCAAAACTCTCCATGTCCATAAAGACGTATTGTTCTGCTTCTTTATAGGTATGTTGCATAGTGCGTTTTTCGATAGTAGCTTGAGGAACAGTTTCCCCAGCGCGGAAAGTGCGTTCAACCACATTTCCCGACTGTACATTTTTTAATTTAGTACGGACAAAAGCCGAACCCTTACCTGGTTTAACGTGAAGGAACTCCACCACACGCCAGACAGATCCATCTAATTCTATAGTTACACCAGGGCGAAAATCGTTACTAGATATCATGAAATTCTCATCACAGGCTCACAGACAAGATACCATTCTACCCGATGATAGACATAATCGCTCTGGTATTTTTCCCTCAAAAAGACCATTTAGGATTAAAATGCCTATGGAACTTGACTAATTATCAATTGTGGATACAAGTAAATTAACAGAAATTTTAAATTTAACTCGTACCGTTGCTTGGGGAGCGAGCGATATTTTACGTGAATATTACCGTGGTCATGTTAGAGAGAATCAACCCGAAGGAAAAGATGGACCGGTAACAGCGGCTGATTTAGCCTGTAACCATTATATTTTAGAAAAGTTACAAAAAGCTTTAGACAGTGAAGAATTCGGTTATCTGAGCGAAGAAACCTATCAAAAAGGGGAAATCTTTACAGAACCCTACGTTTGGATTATTGACCCTTTAGATGGAACGAGAGACTTTTTAGACAAAACAGGAGAATACGCGATTCATATCGCTTTAACCACCAAAGGGAGACCGATTTTAGGGGTAGTCGCGATTCCCGAAGGGGAGAAGATTTATTACGCGGTTAAAAATCAAGGAACTTATGTGGAAACCAGAGACGGAACAACCAGTAAAATAACCGTGAGCGATCGCCAATCCCTAGACTCCTTGTATCTAGTGGTCAGTCGTAGCCATCGAGATGAAAGATTTCAAAAATTGATTGAGCAACTACCTTTAGGGGGACGTAATTACGTAGGGAGTGTGGGGCAAAAAATTGCCACCATTTTAGAACAAGAATCTGACGTATATATTTCCCTTTCAGGAAAATCAGCGCCTAAAGACTGGGATTTTGCCGCACCGGAGTTAATTTTAACCGAAGCTGGGGGTAAAGTAACTTATTTTGACGGTTCACCCCTAGCTTATAACAAAGGAGATGCTAATCAATGGGGAGGGATCATGGCTAGTAATGGTCATCTCCATGAGGAATTATGTACTAAAGCCACTGAAATTTTAGCCCTGATTGACGCCAATTCCTCAAGCTAAATTTTTAGGGACTAAATAAGTAATAGCCAGAGGAAAGAGACGAGGGATAGGATTAGCGTATTTAGAGCGGATTAACTCGGTTTCTTGCTTAATTTCCCCAGGAATTTGCCCCAATCTTTCCATCAAGCGGAAACGATTGCGCTCAAACTCCTCTCTTTCAAAGGGAGTAAACAACTCTAATTGTTGAGGTTGCTCCCAGGAGCGCATCTCTTTGGTGATACTATTTTTTAAATCGGTCAGAATGTCGGTAATATTATTAACCTCTTTTTCGCATTGTTGAGCCAGAGACCTTTCCAAAGAAATAACGCGATCGCTCATCCGTTTTTCCAAACCGAGACTCAGGGGTTGATAATAGACATCCCAGAGACTAGCTAAGCGTTGTTGTAAATGAGTAGGTAGAGGTTCAAAGGTAGCAGCGTCTAAAATCTGTTTAATTTTTTCTACACCCAAACCCTGGTATTTTCCCTCTTTCAGTAAACCACCTGCGGTAATAACCTCTTCATAGAGACGTTGATGATTACCTCCGAGAATCAATAATCGTCCATAGACGATAACCACAGGAAACTCAATCACCCCTTGGGGTACTAATCTTCCTGAGACTCGAGACAGATTATAATCAAATCCTTGGTTATTTTCCCTGGACCACATTTCGCCGCGGAGTAGTTTAATGCAGATTTGGACTAACTTATGATTGAGATGGATTAACACCACATCATCTCTCCCTCTGGCTAAATCTGGGTCAAAGACAATTGGTCGCATTTCTCCGGTATAGGGGTGAGTCAAACCCTGATTAATATCTTGCCAACTGCCTTTGAGATAGGGTAAAACGTAGACACCGGGAGAACCTGGAACAGGTTGTAAAGCGGGTTGATTGGCAAATTCTAGACCTACAGTTACTACCGTCAAGATATTATCGGGAGTCAAGCGTAGATTTTCGCGGGTTTCCTGTAATTGTGCTTTGAGTTTATCGATTTGTTCTTTAATTTTGCGTTCAAACTTCAGTAACCCTCTGATTGGTTCACAATCTTTTTCTGCTTGACTGGTATCGAGAAGGAGACGTTTACCCAACATCGCGTCTTCAATTTGGGTAGCGATCACTGGACCTACTTTACCGAGATCTTCGCGAATACGGTTTACTTTGAGTACAGCGCGCATTAAAAATTCTAAATCTCCCTCTAAATCTCCTGGATTTGTAGTTGGACTAGCGGCAGAATAATTTTGACCGACAAAATGATAGATATTAACTTGGTCAGCTTTTTGTCCGTGTCTATCTATCCTTCCGTTACGTTGTTCTAAACGATTGGGATTCCAGGGAATTTCATAGTGAATCAAGTTACAACAATGATTTTGTAAATCTAACCCTTCAGAGGCAGCATCTGTGGCTAAAAGTATGCGGACGGGAGAAATACTTGGTTTAGCTTGAAAGGCGGCTTTAATCTTTTCTCTGTCTTTGGCTTCCATTCCACCATAGAGAGTCATCACTCGTTCTGACTTAGCTAGACCTTGGTTAACCAGGATTTCATAAAGCCATTTTTGAGTAGTACGATATTCGGTAAAGATAATTACCCGTTGTTCATTCCATTCTCCCTGAGGAGTTTTGAGGTGATCATCAATCCAGTTGAGTAATTCAAGAGCTTTACTATCAGGTTTTTGTGCTGCTTGATGAGCCCAATCCTGGAGAAGACCGAGGAGATTCTCTTCTTGAGGACTTAAAGGACGAAAGAGAGAAGAACTAGAACTAACTACCTCTGAGGTACAATTTTCCGAGACTTCATCATCGGCAAATTCTTCCTGAAGTTGTTCTAGTTTACTGCGGAGAACACCCATAGTGGGTTTGGCTAAACGACGTCGTTTAGACTCTTGAGCATCCTCTCGGAGAGTTTGTTGATGTTGTTCGAGGGTGGTTAAAAAAGCAGCCGGAGAAGAAAACAGACGCTTTTTCAGGAGTTTAAGGACAAATTCCGTCGCGGTAGCTTCGAGGGGATCGTCTAAACCCCGTTGTCGCAGTTTAGTATATTCTACCAACCAACTATGGGCTTGTTTTTCTGAATCGCTATAGGCTACGGTTAAAGGTGCTAGACTACGTCTCGGGAAACGGGGTGTCCCATCCCATTTAGGGGGTAATTCTTCCTTCAAACGACGAATCATGATTTGATGTAGCTGATTTTTATCGGGATTGATTCCTCTTGCGAAACGTTGAGAGTCTAGTAATTCTAATAAAGCGGTGAAACTGTCAGGATAACCGTTATGGGGAGTCGCCGTTAAGAATAACTTATGTTCAAAATGAGGAGCTAAAGTCCGAATCGCTGCAGTACGTAAAGATTCTAGAGAATAATTTTTCCCTCCAGTGGGAGCAACATTATGGGCTTCATCTACGATTAACAGGTCAAATCGTCGCGGATAGATGGATTCTTCCGCACCGGGTAAGGCTTCCTGAAGCAAACGTAGGGGGCGATCGCGTTTGATATAGTCTATACTAGCGATCAGGCGAGGGAATTGAGTCCAGGGATTGACATGAAGACCGCGTTGACGTCTTAACTTATTCATCAAATCGTTATTGACGATCTCAAAATCTAGACCAAATTTATCTCGCATTTGTTCTTGCCATTGGATTTGTAGGGCTGAGGGACAAAAAATTACAATAGTGCGAACCTGTTGACGAATGGTTAATTCTTGGGCTACTAAACCCGCTTCGATGGTTTTACCCAAACCTACGTCATCAGCGATTAGTAGGTTAACCCGCGGCATTTGAATCGCCCGAATAACCGGGTCTAATTGATAATCTTCGATATCTATACCGCTGCGAAAGGGGGATTGAATGTTGCGAGAATCTGTACTAGATGCTGTACCCCAGCGTACCGCGTCTAGGAAAGCTTCTAACTTTTCGGGGGGATCAAAACCTTTAGGTTGGGGAAATTCTCTGACTGCATAGACTTTAGCACCGTTTTCAATCTCCCAAAATACCTGTAGTTCTTCCCCAAT
>CALGKL010000283.1 GCA_937930495.1 uncultured Gloeocapsa sp. | reverse complement strand
TTGGGATTAACCCAGATTTCCTTTCCTAGAAAACCGGGATAACTTTCCAGAAACCTGGTATAAATCTCCTGGTCTTTCTCAATAAATACTGCTTTCGCTGTGGGAACAACCTCAAACTTCAACCACTCAATAACCATATTTTGTGCTATAATAAACGACCGAGTCTTTGCCAATCTCTTCCCAAGGAAAGAAAATATGTCTAAATCCTCTCCTCGTTATCATATCACTACTTTTGGTTGTCAGATGAATAAAGCTGACTCTGAGAGGATGGCGGGAATTCTTGAAGAGATGGGCTTTGAGTGGTCCGAAGATCCTAATCAAGCTAGTGTCATTTTATACAATACTTGTACAATTAGGGATAACGCTGAACAAAAAGTTTATTCTTACCTCGGGAAACAAGCGAAAAGAAAACAAGTAGAACCCAATTTAACCCTGATCGTAGCCGGTTGTGTAGCTCAACAAGAGGGAGAAAAGTTACTACGCCGAGTCCCCGAATTAGACCTAGTCATGGGACCACAGCACGCTAACCAACTAAAAAACCTGTTAGAGCAAGTATTTGAGGGTAATCAAGTTGTAGCAACAGAAGCGATTCAGATAGTCGAAGATATCACCAAACCCCGTCGGGAAAGTAAAGTCAGTGCTTGGGTGAACGTTATCTATGGATGTAACGAAAGGTGTACATACTGTGTAGTACCAAACGTTAGAGGGGTAGAGCAGTCAAGAACTCCTGAAGCTATTCGCAGGGAAATAGAACAATTAGCGGAACAGGGTTATAAGGAAATTACTCTACTCGGTCAAAATATCGACGCCTACGGGAGAGATTTACCCGGAACAACTCCCACGGGAAGACATCTACACACCCTGACAGACTTACTCTACTACATACACGACGTGCCAGGAATAGAACGTATCCGCTTTGCTACCTCTCACCCGCGTTATTTTACAGAAAGGTTGATTCGTGCTTGTCAAGAATTACCCAAAGTCTGTGAACACTTCCATATACCCTTTCAATCAGGAGATAATGAGATCCTCAAAGCTATGGCTAGGGGTTATACTCAGCAAAAATATCGTCAAATTATCGAGAAAATACGAGAATATATGCCCGATGCGGCGATTAGCGCCGACGCGATCGCCGGATTCCCAGGGGAAACAGAAGCACAATTCCAAAATACCCTACAACTAGTGGCCGATATCGGCTTCGACCAAGTTAACACCGCCGCTTATTCCCCACGTCCAGGAACACCGGCGGCTTTATTGGCTAATCAAGTTAGTGAAGCCGAAAAAAGCGATCGCCTGCAAAGATTAAACCATCTCGTGGCTTTAGTAGCAAGCCAACGCCGAGAACGCTATCTAGGGAGAATCGAAGAGGTACTCGTGGAAGAGACAAACCCCAAAAATACAAACCAAGTTATGGGGAGAACTAGGGGTAACTGTTTAACCTTCTTTGATGGGGATATAGAAAGCCTCAAAGGTAAATTGGTTAAAGTAAAAATCAAGGAAACCCGCGCCTTTAGTTTGACAGGAGTACAACTTGACTAATGAGTAAACTTACTGTTGGGTTATTATTCGGGGGTTGTTCGGGAGAACACGAAGTATCCATTATCTCAGCTAAGGCGATCGCCCAAGCTTTAACTAGTTGGGAAAACGATTCTAAATATAACTTTTTACCCTTTTATATTCAAAAAAATGGTCTCTGGAGGAGTCCGGAAATCTCCCAAACCATTTTAGAAACGGGGAAACCCCTAGTAGTGGAAAAACAAGGTTCACTCTGGCAATTTCCTGAAGCAGTGACTAAGGTTAACCTTTGGTTTCCAATCGTCCATGGACCTAATGGGGAAGATGGAACTCTTCAGGGATTATTGACCCTGATGCAAGTTCCTTTTGTAGGTAGCAAGGTCTTAGCTTCAGCTTTGGGTATGGATAAAATTGCGATGAAAACCGTTTTTGCCCAGGCTGGATTACCACAAGTTAAATACATGAGCGTTTCTAGGGATGAAGTTTGGTCTAATCCCTGTGTCTTCCCTAAACTCTGTGACCAAATCGAAGCGACTCTATCCTATCCTAGTTTTGTCAAACCTGCTAATTTGGGTTCTTCTGTGGGCATTAGTAAAGTCAGAAATCGTCGCGAGTTGGAAACAGCATTGGATAAAGCCGCTAGTTTTGACTCTCGAATCATCATTGAAGCAGGTGTTCAAGCAAAAGAGGTGGAATGTGCAGTCTTAGAAAGGGAACAACCCCAAGCGTCTATAGTAGGAGAAATAACCTATGCTAGCGATTTCTATGACTACGAAACTAAATACACCGATGGTAAGGCTAGGTTAATTATTCCTGCAGTTATTCCTGAAAAAGTAGCTAAACAAATCCAGGAAATGTCGATAACCGCTTTTAAAGCGATTAATGCTCGAGGTTTAGCTAGGGTAGATTTCTTTTATCTAGAATCAACTCAAGAAATTCTCATCAATGAAATTAATACTCTTCCAGGTTTTACCGCTTTGAGTATGTATCCTTTACTCTGGAGAGAAACTGGTGTATCTTTCCCTGAATTAGTCGATAATTTAATTCAACAGGCTTTACATATGTGAAGACGTAATTTATCGACGTTTTTTTTGATAGCTTCAGACATTGAACTAAGGTTTTTTTGCTCGTACTCGTGATAGGGACATAAAGCTCGAGGAGTCATTGCCTAGTTTAGCAACAGTTGCAATTTTTGTAAATAAATGTAAAGATAATCTCATAAACTTAACAATCCTTCACAAAAAACGATTATGAATTCACCCACACCCCAAAATCTACTTAATTTGAGTGACCAAGAGCTGGATCTACCTGCAGGAACTATAGCTATGGCTATACGTCAAAGTGAAGCATCACTAGGTTCTTTGCCAATGATTTTATGGCAATATGGGTTAATTAACTTGAAGCAGTTAGACCTGATTTTAGCTAGAATGGAATATTGTGACTTTTAAGAGTATGGTTTTATGAGTACTCTGTTCATTCAATAGCTTAAATCCGATGCAGATTCAAGAATTTTTAAACCTAAGTCTAGGTAAATGGTTTTCTCAACGCACCAGTTATTTAATCAATCCAGACAAAGCAGAAAATAGTAAATCGGAGATAACCATTAGCGAGTTAAATTCAGAGCATCCCGAATTAGTGACTCTTTGTCAGGAACACCAAATTCAGCCACAACAATTTTATCTCGGAATTAAATCAGTTTGGGATAATTCCGTAGATTGGGGAAAACCTAAAGCACAGGGATACTCTTTGTTGGTAGTTATTCCTGACTCAGAGGAGTCGAATACTGGTAAAATCTTGCAATCTACCAATATTAACCAGCAAGATAGTTTAACCGGTAGCTATCTGCTCGGTAGTGATGATGCTCTTACCCTGAAAGTAGAAAAACCAGAGCTGAAGATTACAGAGCGTCTCTGGTTTCCTAGTGAAAATTTGCGGATGCGTACCTGTTTAATCCAATCAAATCAGGGTTGGAGTAAAACTTCTTTTTATTCAGAAATTCGTAAGTTAGCTAAGGCTTGAATTTGCTCTTGATATTGAGTAGGTGCTAAAGAAAGAGCTTGGGTAAAGAGATTGCTAGCTGTTTCCGTATCTCCTTGATTACGAACAACGATCGCCTTAGCAACTAGAGGACGAAAATCCTGTTGATTAGCAGCAATCATTTGGTCATAAACGGCGATCGCCTCGCTGAAGCGATCGCTTAGGGCGTAAACTTGTCCTAACAATAACTGTACACCGATCAAATTATCTCCTGTGAGCTGATTTTGACTCAAGGTTTTTTGAATTAAATCAATAGCGGTTTGGGATTCATCGAGAGGAAGCAGTAAATTAATCATTCCCTGTAAAATCCGGATATCCCCAGGATATTGATTCAATAAATCCTGATAAATACTTTTTGCCCCTGCATAATCCTCTAACTGTTGCTTAGTTTGAGCTAAAAGGAGGCGATAATCGGTCAAATCGGGATTAAGATTAGCTAAAGTTTCTAAGGGACCGACCGCGGCTGTCAAATCACCTTGTTTTAGTCTAATTTCTAATAAACCCCGTAAAGCGGTCTGATTTTCTGGTTCTCTGTCTAAAACTAGTTGATAACCTTGGGCTCTTTGATTCAACTCTTCTTGAGACTCAAAATTAAACTGACTAGTTGTTTCTTTAGCTGTTACTGCGTTAAAAATAGGAAAGACTGAAAAAGTAGCCAAACCTATTAGCATCAGTATTAAAACAGCGTACATTAGAGTACTACGTTTAAAATCAGAGAGATTCATCGGTTTTGTAGAATTAGATACTTATATCTAACAATTTAACACTAATATAGATTATTTAAGTCAAAATTGTCGATTACAATGGTGCAATTAACCCCGAATCCTAGTTATAGTCTAACTATCCGTTTAGAGTTACCCAATCAAGCAGGGACTCTGGCTACAGTTACTCAAGCGATCGCCGAAGTTGGCGGCAGTTTAGGACAGATATTGTTACTAGAGAGAAACTTAAAAATCACGCGACGGGAATTAACCGTTGACGCCTATAGTTCTGAGCACGCTGAAAAAATCGTTGCTGTGATTAAAGAACTTCCCAATATCAAAGTTTTAAAAGTGTCTGATCGCACCTTTGATTTACATCGGGGTGGTAAGATCAGCATCGAGAGTCGTTTAAAGGATTTATCCCAAACCGAATTAGCGAT
>CALGKL010000282.1 GCA_937930495.1 uncultured Gloeocapsa sp. | reverse complement strand
GACTAGGGAAATTTGCTCAAGGTTAACTGGTATTTGTTTTTCCTGAGAGAGATTAGCTTCGTTGAGAACTTCTTGAGCTTCAAAATAGATATTCCAAGGCACAGTAACGATAATAATTAACCACCAAAAAATGCCTATCCCTATAGCCCAATCTAGGACACTTCCTGCTGAAATATCAAACCATTGCAATAAACCAAAAACTAGCAGGATTAAAACAAAGAAGAAGACGTTAGAAACCAATAAACTTAAATAATTACTCATAGACGATATTTGGCTTATTATTTCTTGCTTAAATTGCTCCCAAATTCAATGATATTTTTAGTCATCATCATCGTTTATTCTGTGATGACAACCCTCCAATCAAGAGCAAAAAGTCCTTAATCAATTTTTCGTAAATATTTTTCTCGACATCAGAAAGAGAAGGTTTTTTCTGCTGGTGTTAAAGATGGGATGATTTGAATAATTATTCATCTACGCCAATATCTTCAAACCAGAGAGAGGGGTGATTAGCGATAAAAGATTCCATGAGGTTTTTACACTCATCTAAATCTAAATCAATTACCTCTACTTGATGAGATTCGAGAAATTCTCGCGCACCGGGGAAGGTTTTTGATTCTCCAGCGATGACTTTTTTGATGCCAAATTGTACCACTGCTCCTGCACAAAGATAACAAGGCATGAGAGTAGAATAGAGTATAGTCTGACGATAGGTACGGATTCTGCCGGCGTTGCGAAGACAGTCAATTTCGGCGTGGGTAACCGGATCGCCATCTTGGACTCTTTTATTATGTCCTCTCCCGATAATTTGATTATCTCTGACTAAAACCGAACCGATGGGGATTCCCCCTTCAGCAAGACCTTGTTTGGCTTCCTCAATCGCTGCTGCCATAAATTGATCCATTAATTCACCACCGCGATACATTCTATTTCTACTAGTACGTCTTTTGGTAATCTAGATACTTCCACACAGGCTCTAGCTGGGGCTGTTTCTGTAGGGAAGTATTCGCCATAAACTTGATTCATGAGGGTAAAATTAGCTAAATCCGAGAGAAAAACCGTAGTCTTGACCACATCAGACCAAGTTGCTCCAGCTGCGGTTAAGATAGCGCCGATATTAGTCATAACTTGTTTTGTTTGAGCCGTGATATCATTTTCTCCTACTATTGTATTTGTAGCAGGGTCTAGGGGGATTTGTCCTGCTAGAAAAATTAAACCTCCTTGAGTTTTAATGGCTTGATTATAAGGTCCTACCGGTGCTGGAGCCGCTGTAGTATTAATAATTTGATTCATAGTTTTACTGAGGTAAATGAAGAAGAGGATCTTGTGCTAACCATCCCATGGGGGTTTGATAACGCACTTCAAAATGTAGATGAGGAACATCAAGATCAGGGTTTCCCGTTAATCCTACTGTACCAATTACTTGTCCTGTGGCAACGGTTTCTCCTGGTTGAACTAAGATTTTCTCTAAATGAGCGTAACGAGTTTGTAAACCTTTGTCATGATTGATTACAATCAAATTGCCATAATTGCCCTCTCTACCAGCAAAGACCACTAGACCGGGTTCTGCAGCTAGGACAGTTGTTCCTAATTCTGCGAATAGATCTACACCACTGTGAAAGAGTCTTTGTGCTTGACTGGGTTGATCTTGCCAACCATAGGCTAAACCGGTAGCTGCTTCTGTTGGTAGGGGGTAACCCTGTAAACCTGTATAATTAGCTAGTTCGCTAACATCAACTGTAGTCCAATTAATACCAGGAACAAATACTTGTTTACCGATGGGTTGACAGCCGTTGACTTCAAAAAGAAGATCGGATCTCACTCCATAAGCTTCAGCCATATCTTGCCAATTAGCGAGAGGGGGTACATCAACGATTATGCCATTAATTGGAGGGATGATGATTTCTCTCCCGACGGGTAAGGAATCCTCATCGAGGTTGGGATTATTGAGAATGAGCGTAGTCGGAGTTAAATTGTACTGAGTAGCGATACTTTCTAGGGTGTCGGTTGCGCTAATTTTGTGGGTAGTTAAATGAGATAAGACAGGATCTCGACACAAGGGGTCTAGACTTTTTACTGTGGTAGGAGTAAGCAAAAATAGGCTTAAACCCAGGGTAAAAAGAAGGTATTTATCAGTCATGAAAGTTACAAAACCCGAAAAATACTGGGCATTTTAATAATGGCTGTACGTTGTTGAATTTCTTGTACGGCTTGTTGAAAATCACCTTCTTTTACTTTATGGGTGATAACCACAATTTCGGCGACGTTGTCTTGACAACCAGTTTGAACCACGGATTCTAAACTAACGTTGTGTTTACCGAAACAGGTTCCCAATTCTCCGATTACTCCTGGTACATCTTGAGTGAGAAAACGAGCATAAAAACGGGTAGAAATAGCTTCGGTGGGCATTATCTCGCAATATTCTTGGTGGGAGCAACTGAGCAGAGGGTCTAAAACTTCGGTTTTACCGCTACTGAAGAGAACCCCGACAATATTGAGTAGATCAGCTACTACCGCGCTAGCTGTAGGACCAGAACCAGCACCAGGACCAAAAAACATCACCTGTCCGATGGGATCTCCTTCGACGACAATAGCGTTATAGACGTCGTTGATATTAGCTAGAGGGTGATTGTGGGGAACTAGGGTGGGGTGAACTCTGACTTGTAATTGATTAGGGGTATCTCCGGCTTGGGCGATCGCCAGTAATTTAATCACAAAACCTAATTTGGCTGCGTAGTTAATATCTACGCTATCAATTTTGGTAATTCCCTCTGTAAAGATTTCCTCACGTTTAACGCGACGATTAAAAGCTAGAGAAGAGAGAATAGCGATTTTATCAGCGGCGTCTAACCCTTCTACATCGGCGGTGGGATCGGCCTCTGCGTAACCGAGACTTTGGGCTTCACTGAGAACTTGATTAAAGGCTGTCCCCTGGGTAGTCATTTTGGTCAAAATATAATTGGTGGTCCCATTGACTATCCCCATGACACTAGAGATTCGATTCGCACCTAAAGACTGTTTGAGAGGTTCAATTACCGGGATACCTCCACCTACGGCTCCTTCGATGAGGACATAGACTTTAGCTGCATTGGCTGCGGTATAGATTTCATCACCATAACGGGCAATTACTGCTTTGTTAGCGGTAACTATATGTTTACCCGCGGCAATAGCTTGGAGAATGAGCGATCGCGCTGGTTCTATTCCTCCTAATAATTCTACGATGATATCTATCTCTGGGTCTGTGACTATTGCTTCTAAATCCGTGGTAATTACACCGGGTGGTAGGGTGATTTTTCTGGGTTTATCAAGGGATCTAACCCCTATTTTTTTGATCTTTATGCTTGTCAACAGGGGATGACGTCCTGTAGGATTTAACAATATTTCTACTGTGCCTGTGCCTACAGTTCCCATTCCTAATATACCAATGTTATAGACCACGCTAATTATCCTTATGCTAAGTATCTATCTCAATCTTATGACAAGACGTTGACAGCTGGTTTAAATGCAAAAACCGCTTAGCTAGGTGCTAAAGCGGTGGTTATTGCTCTGGTTTTTTTTAGGCAAAATCAACGGCTACGATTGGGATCTCCTGTAAATGGTTCTACTCCTACATTAGGATAATCATCGTGGGTAGGGCTAAAGATTTCTAATGCTGCTTCTACTAATCTTCCAAAGAACCCTGGTTGGGCTTTTAATTCAGCGATAACTGCATCTACGTGTTCTGGTCCACATTCAAACCCTTGGGATTGGGCTAAATCGGCTAACTCCTGTTGATTATTGACGGTTTGCAATTTTTCTTTAATCTCTTCATTACCCGCAGCTTCGCTCAAAAATTGCCGTACATTTTCCTTAGACATAACAACTACAGTATCTTTAACTACATTTCTATCTTATCAAAAAGAGGATGCCATTATCTAACTCACTTTGAGGAGTCAGGATTGAGAATTACTGTAGAGTTTCCTTCATAGTATTTCCTTTAACGGTTTGATTGGACTTGTCAAAGCTGATATATTAAGGGACAATCTTCCCCTAGACCAAATTTACCTCATGGTGACAAATTCTTCGGCTGAAGTTGGATGTATGCCTACGGTAGCGTCAAAGTCGGCTTTGGTAGCTCCGGTTTTGACGGCGATCGCTACTCCCTGAATGATTTCTGCTGCATGATCTCCTACCATATGTGCTCCGATTATTTTGCCTGTTGCTTTCTCTACTACCAGTTTCATCAGGGTTTTTTCTTGTTTATCTGCTAGTACGTAGTACATGGGACGGAATTTGGTCTTGTAAATCTCGATCGCCTCTGCGCCATAACGTGATTTAGCTTCTTCTTCGGTTAAACCTACTGTAGCTGCTTCGGGATAACTAAATACCGCAGAGGGAACGTTTTCATGACTCATTAATCTGGGTTTCCCTCCAAATTCTGTATCAGCAAAAGCGCGTCCTTCATTAATCGCTACAGGGGTTAGATTAATCCTATCTGTACAATCTCCTACTGCATATATGTTCGGTTGGGAGGTCCGACTATATTCATCAACGGCGATCGCTCCGTTTTTGACTTCTACTCCTGCGTTTTCTAAGCCTAGGTTAGCGATATTCGGTACTCTTCCTGTGGCGGCTAAACTAACCGCATCTACTAGCAAGATTTCTTCTGACTCTTGGTCTTGTTGTTGAAGATATACTTTTAATCCTTGTTCTGTTTTCTCGATTTTACTAACTACGGTACGAGTTAAGATATTAATCCCATGTCTAATCATTTCTTCCTGAATCGTGGTCCGAATATCTTCATCAAAACCCCGCAAGATTTTATCTTTTCTAACGACCTGAGTTACTTTTGTGCCGAAATTGTGCATAATGCAGGCAAATTCTACCCCAATATAACCTGCACCAATAATTAAAATATTTTGGGGTTGTTTTGCTAGGGTAAACATTCCGTCGGAGACGATCGCGTGTTCGATTCCAGGAATATCCGGTTTGATTGGGTGTCCACCTACGGCGATTAAAATCTTGTCCGCGGTTATTTTTTGCTCTCCAACTTCTAAGGTATGGGGATCTAATAATTTAGCATAGTGGGGAAATAACTCTACTTTGGAGTTATCTAGCATCTTTTGATATATTCCGTTGAGACGGGTAACTTCATCGTTTACCGCTGTGATCATTTTTGACCAGTCTAGAGTACTACGGACAGGACTCCAGCCATATCCCACAGCTTCTTCAAATTGTCGGGGAAAATGAGAGGCAAAAACCATTAATTTTTTGGGGACACATCCTCTATTA
>CALGKL010000281.1 GCA_937930495.1 uncultured Gloeocapsa sp. | reverse complement strand
CAACATGAAGAAATTACCTTTCTTAATTATGAATATGAAGAAGAAGCTTTGAGAGAATTACAAAAATATGAAGAAAAATTACATTTTCAAGAATTACTAGGAACTAGGACCAAACTGTCTGAGGAGCAAAAAGAGGAACTTTTAAAATTAAAAGTTGAAGAAATAGCTAAATCCTACCAAAAAATGGGTCTAAATGCCTTAGCTAATGTTTTTGCGGATCTAGCATCTGTGCTCGCTTTTTGTTTAATCTTATTTAAGAGTCAAAAAGATATTATTGTGGTGAAATCTTTTCTTGATGACGTTGTTTATGGTTTAAGCGATTCGGCTAAAGCTTTTTTGATTATTCTCTTAACAGATATCTTTGTTGGTTATCACTCTCCCCACGGTTGGGAAATCGTTTTAGAAGGAATTGCTAGACATTTAGGATTACCAGAAAATCGAGAATTTAATTACCTGTTTATCGCTACTTTCCCCGTGATTCTGGATACCATTCTTAAATATTGGATTTTCCGCTACTTAAATAGAATTTCTCCTTCAGCGGTGGCAACTTATCGTAATATGAATGAATAATATTAGACCAAATTTTATGACAGAATTATACTTTATCCCTTTCGAAGAATTACAACGAATTCTAGCACTAGATTCAGACCGGACCCAATTATTAGCTGATTGTTGTCGTGTCAATACCCTCTACGCTATCAAAAAAGCGGGTTCAGGTCATATCGGGAGTAGTTTTAGCAGTTTAGATATCGTAACTTGGTTATTTTTACATAAAATCCGTAAAGGACAAGACATTTACTTCTCATCGAAAGGTCACGATGTACCAGGTTTTTACTCCGTAGCCACTGCTTTAGGGTTATTGGATTTTGACTTAATTCATCAGTTGAGAAGATTAAAAGGACTTCCCGGACATCCGGATATATCCCTACCCTGTATCGCTACGAATACCGGTTCATTAGGTATGGGTATCTCCAAAGCAAAAGGAATGATCCAAGCTAATCGCTTGTTGGGGATAGATAGTAGAGTCTATGTCTTAACCGGAGATGGAGAATTACAGGAGGGTCAATTCTGGGAATCTTTGCTATCTGCTGTCAATCACCAGTTACATGAAATCACCGTAATTATCGATCATAATAAACTGCAATCAGATACCTGGGTGAGTAGAGTTAGCGATTTAGGAGATTTACAGGCTAAATTAACCGCTTATGGTTGGAAGGTCGGTCGTTGTGATGGTCATGATTTTAACGCTTTAGCTAGGGTGATGAGTGAGTTGGAAGAGGTTGGTCCCTACCCCAAAATTATTATCGCCGATACCATCAAAGGGAAAGGGGTATCTTTTATGGAACATACCACGCTGAAACCAGAAGATAAACTATATCGTTTTCATAGTGGTGCGCCAGATGACGAAACTTATACAAAAGCCGTAGCCGAATTAAAAGCTAAAATTCCAGGAGTACAGTTAAAAACAGTTAAGATAACCCGGACTCCACCGCCAAATAATCTACAGCGACTGATTCCCGCTTATGCTGAAGCTTTAGTCCAACAAGCTAAACAAAACCCTAACTTAGTCGTCTTAGACGCCGATTTAGTTTTAGACTGCGGTTTAATCCCTTTTAGTGAACAATTTCAGAATCGCTTTTTTGAGTGCGGAATCGCTGAACAAGATATGGTATCTCAAGCGGGAGGAATGGCGAAAATGGGGTTATTACCGATAGTCCACTCTTTTGCTTGTTTTCTCTCCACTCGTCCCAACGAACAGATTTATAATAACGCTACCGAAAAGACAAAAATTGTCTATGTAGGTTCCTTAGCTGGTTTATTACCAGGAGGTCCGGGACATTCTCACCAGTCCGTAAGGGATATTTCTGCTTTAGCTGCTATACCTGGATTGGTAATGATTGAACCTAGTTGTCCTCTGGAAGTATCCCTAGCTTTAGACTATTGCGTCAATGTCTGTCAAACTAGTTCCTATCTACGCTTAGTATCTATTCCCTGGGAAATTCCCTATCAGTTACCTGGGGATTATCAACTGGAATTGGGGAAGGGGATAACTATACACAATCAGGAAGCAGCATCAGGGGTTATTTTTGCCTATGGACCAATATTACTATCTCAAGCATATAACGCAGCCAAAATTTTAGAACAGGAAGACAAGTTGAAACTCAAAGTGGTTAATCTACCCTGGTTAAATGTTATTGATGCTCACTGGTTAGAGAAAATAGTAGCTGGGTGTAAATTTATAGTGACTCTAGACAATCATTATCTGATTGGGGGACAAGGAGATAGAATCGCTGTAGAATTAGCCCAACTTGGTTTATTATCAGGGGTGAAATTCCGTAAACTTGGGTTAGATCGTATCCCTCAATGTGGACAAAATCAGGAAGTTTTGGCTTTTCATCGTCTCGATACAGCAAGTTTAGTGAATGAATTCCGAACAATTGCAACAACTGATTAAGGATTCTCGGATTATTCCCCGACTAGCAATAGATATTTTTCCCGATATTCCCTCCACCAATGGGAAACTTTGGGAACTTATCGACCAACAATACAGTTTACCTAGGGTAGCGATCGCTTTACAACAAAGCGCCGGTCGGGGACAATGGGGAAGAGTGTGGCAATCTCTACCTGGTGGTTTATATCTTTCTGTCGCTTTATCCTTAGATTTACCCTTAGATTCTGGACCTCATCTAACTCTAGCTACAGCTTGGGGTATCGCTAATCAGTTACGAACTCTAGATTTACCTATTTTACTCAAATGGCCCAACGATTTGGTTTTACACCAGCGTAAACTCGGTGGAATCAAAATCGAAACCAGGGTATCTCAACAGAGACTTACCCATGGAGTAATTGGTGTGGGAATCAACTATCTCAATTGTGTCCCCAAGACTGGTATTAACCTTCAAGAGATTAGCTCTCGACTCACCCTTTCCGAGTTGGCTAGATTAACCCTAGAAGGTATTTTTCAAGGTTATACTGATTATCTCCAAACAGGAATTACTTCTATTCTCAACTCCTATCATCAGCTTTTCAGTAATTTGGGACAAGAGGTTATCTTTAATCAATCGCCAGGAGTAGTTACAGGGGTTAACCAAAAGGGAGAATTAGGGATTCGTTTATTTTCTTCAGGTGCTAGTGTTGCAATTTTCCTGCAACCGGGTACAATCAAACTTGGTTATTCATGTAAAGAAATATTAAACGTATCCGAGTGTGAATTGTGAGGAAAATGAGCAAATCTATATTTAATAAGCTGATTTTGATTACTATTTTAACTTTTTGCGGGAACAATTGGCTTTATTGCCAAGCTTTAGCCAAATCTGAGGTAATACTAGCCGGTAAAAATAACTTTCTAGATACACAAGACTATGGTACCCCAGCCAAAGAAATAGAACCACCCAAGATTATCTTTACTCAACCTCAAGCAGAAAGAGAATCAACACAACCTGAACCTGTAATGGCTAGTAGTAATAAAATTGCTAAATTAAATGTAGAGATCGGTTTTCCTCTAACTACTCCCATGACGGTTACCTCTAATTTTGGTTGGCGTCTTGATCCTTTTTCGGGTATGTCTCAACTTCATGAAGGGGTGGATTTTCCCGTACCAATTGGGACCCCAATTTTAGCTGTAGCTGATGGCCAAGTAGAAATCGCCGGTAGCTTAAATGGTTATGGCTTGATCGTGATTATCCGTCATCAGGACAATACTCGTGAATCTCGTTACGCCCATCTTTCCCAAGTTTTAGTTAAACCTGGTGAACAGGTGCAAGAAGGTACAGTTATAGGGTTATCTGGTAATACGGGTATGTCCACAGGACCCCATTTACACTTTGAATGGCGAGAATTAGAAAATGGTGCTTGGATTGCTACAGACCCAAGTACATTATTAGCTCAAGCTAATGCTAAAATGGCGAAAAAATTAGCCGAAAAAGCAGCCTTATATAAACTTAAACCGGCTGACTATAAACGCGCTCCACGTCGGCTAAAATCATTAGGAGGAATCGATAATTTCCCCCTTAACTTCGCTCTGCAAATGCCCAATCAGGTCAATTCTCTGTTGCGTCGTCGCTTTTTTGGTCTTCCTGACCATTTTTTTGATCAAGGTTAAAAATGATTACTCTCAAGTTAAATTCCTGATTGGATCACCTGGAGGAGGAGCTACCTCCTACCGCAGATGATCTTGGAGATTTAGGTAACAAAATGTCAGAATATATAAATAATGGTGCCAGTCTATGTGTTACCAGGTTTTGTTCTTGATGGGAAAATATATTATAAAATATGACAGGATACTCTATAAATCTGAAGTCTGATTCCTCTATAACAGAAATACCAACAGCTGAAATTCGTCAACAATTACCGATAATCTCCCCCAAAATTAGTCATTTTTCTCCCCTGGTTCACCAAAGAATTGATTTAATGTTATTGGGATTAGAAGCTTTAAATGTAGGAGGAACAGAGAGAATTTTACAACTATCTCAACAGTTAGGCTTAAAGGATATAATCAAAAACAGAATCTTTCTATGGCGTCTCCGCTGTACCAACCCTCTACGTCGTTCCTATCAACGTAATTATCTCAATATGGAGGAAGTGAAAGCTTTAGTGGTTCTTATCCACTATTTGGCTAAGTCTTTTGAAGTAAAAATCCGCCAACATCTGATTGATGCTCAATTGATGAAAGATAAAGGACTACCCGTAGATAATCATTATCACCTTTCTAGCTATCTGGAAAGATTCCGCAATAGTTTCGCTAATCGCATGAACCCCCGTCGCGTTAAAGTTATGAATTATCTCAACAACGAGGATCTACTCAATGAGTTGGCTTTATCGGTGTTAAATCAATTACTGATAGCTGGTGGGACTAGGGGGATAGAAAGATTATGGGTGAGTTTATGGGATGGAGAGGTTAATTAGAGCAAAATGAACATCAATCGTCAATATCACTCCTCTAATTGTAGTCTGATTTTAGAGGGTTTGAGCAACGAAGGCTTTAATCTGGATATTCTTTTAAATGCTGAATGTAAAATCATCAGTTCAGATATATCCCTTACAGGTGGTAGGGTTTTTTTGGAAAATTTGGTTAAGGTAGTTAACGCTTACACCCAAGATCTACTCAGTGGTTTACATCATCCCCAAACCCTTAATCTAGAGTCAGATTTGATTCATCTTAAACCCAATGGTTATCTTCATCGTTTGACTTGGCAAAAAACTAAAGACTATACAGAAGATGCAACCGAAATTGATTTAAATACCGTAGAATTGTTCGATTTAGTAGAGGTTATTGACCAGTTTCTTAGCGATACTACTACTCTACCAGATTTGACTGTCCCTCTAGAACCTCTATCTAAACGTCACCGTCAAGATGGACAACCTTTGAGCGAAAAGACCGTACCCGCTTTTGTGGGAATCGGGACAGTAGCTTTAGCGGCGATCGCCGCTTTTGTGATCGAACCACCTGTAGTACGTGAACCTCAACCCCAACCCCTAGAAGGGACAACGGAAACCATCCCCCTCAACCAGAGTCAGGATTCCCCTAACCCTACTACCTCCCCATGACTATTTACTTTTATAAGGCTAGTTTGCCACCCTATGGCTGTTTCTCCAATTTTGCTGAGTACGGTTTTTACCTGGATAACCGTTGGTGGAAAACCAGCGAACATTACTATCAAGCGCAAAAATTCCTCACCACCGAAACCGATTGGTTTTTAGCCATTAGTCAAGC
>CALGKL010000280.1 GCA_937930495.1 uncultured Gloeocapsa sp. | reverse complement strand
ATTGGACAAATACTAAATGTTTTATCTAATGAAGTCGTTGATCCTCCTATTAATGCTTTAGGAAAACAATTAAGCGTTTTTTTTAATAATGATTTAAGGTTAGCTAATTTAGTTGTTTTATCGGGATTAATTTTTATAATTAGTGTGGTTAGAGCTCCGATTCAACCCTGGATTAGTTCTTGGTTTCATTGGAAAATAGCCTTAGATACGCGTAAGGATTATTCAGAAAAAGCGGTAGAAAAAGTTTTAACTTTACCCTTGAGTTTTTATGAGGAAAATAATCCAGGAAGAATCGCTGGTAGGTTAGCTAAAGGATTAGCAAATCATACCTGGACTTATCCAGAAATAGCTGGTCAATTCATTCCCAAATTGATTAGAATTATAGCAATTTTTCTGATAATTTTGCTCGTACAATGGCAAATAGCTATTGCTTTTCTTCTTTCTTTTAGCTTTATTCTTTATTTCAACGCTATTCATTTAAATAGTTTAATTAAAGATGAAGAGTTATTAGATAAACACATAGAAAATACTGAGAGTAGAACCTCAGAAATTATTGCTAATATCAAAACCGTTAAAGCTTTTGCCACAGAAGCGAGAGAATTAAAACGTCAAAAAGAACGTTTAACTAGAGAGTTAAAATTTGTCATCTATAACATCCATTTGGGCTACGTAAAATTAGGGACGATCCAACGAACTATGGTACAAGCTTGTATCTTTGTAATTTTCCTGTTTATTCTTATTCCTACAGCCCAAGGGAAAATATCTTTAGGTCACTTTGTGACTACCTTTACTATATCTTTGATGGCTTATTCTGAATTAGATCCTCTCACCCAATTAGCGGAAGTTTTTGCGCGTCGTTACGCTTCCATGGTACGTTTTCATAAGTTTATGAAACTTCCTCCAGGTACAGATAGTGGTAATCTAGTCATTCCCGAAGGAAAAGAGAAATCTTATCGCTTCACCGGTAAAATTGAATTCAGAGGGGTTAGTTTCGGTTACGATCCCAATCGCTTAGTACTCAAAGACGTCAATCTATTGATTGAACCCTATCAAACCATCGCTTTAGTAGGGAGATCTGGTTCAGGGAAATCAACTCTGATTAAGCTACTATTTAGGTATTTTGAACCTTTAAGCGGTCAAATTCTGATCGACGGTCAAGACATTCGTACCCTAGATATTACTGGTTACCGTCAAAGATTGGCGATCGTCCATCAAGAGGTAGATGTTTTTAATGGTACTTTGTTGGATAATCTGACCTACGGTAATCCGGGGGTAAGTTTTGCTGAGGTGAAAAAAGCTTGTGCGATCGCTCGTGTGGAAGAATTCATCCCCGATTTACCCGATGGTTATCAAACCATTGTCGGGGAAAAGGGGATGCGTCTTTCGGGGGGACAAAGACAGAGATTAGGTATTGCGCGCGCGTTAATCGTCAATCCTGATGTCTTAGTCTTCGATGAAGCGACCTCTAGTTTAGATTACGAGTCAGAAAGGTTGATTCAACTAGCAATGGCTTCGATTTTAGGAACTCGTACCACCTTGATTATCGCTCACCGTCTCAGTACAATCCGCGAAGCTGATAAAATTATTGTCCTCGATGGTGGTAGTATCGTCGAGGTAGGAACTCATGAAGAGTTATTACAACAAGATGGGTTGTATTCACTCTTACACAGTCACCAAAGTTTCTAAACTAAATCAATGGTATAGTGTTTTAAACACTATACAAATAAGAAACATACTCACCATAACCATTATAGGGGAGAGTTTCTTTAACCTCCCAGGATAAACCGGGACCATTACTAATAAACCTTTCTGTAGCTTGAGACCAACGGGGGTGAGGTTTAGTAGGATTAACGTTAGCCTCAAAATCGTACTCATTAGGAACTAGAGTATTCCAATAAGTAGGGGGTTGGGTTTCGAGAAACTCAATTTTAACGATGGATTTAGCACCTTTAAAACCGTATTTCCAGGGAATAACCATACGTATTGGCGCTCCGTGTTGTTTGGGTAAATCATGACCATAGATACCCACAGCAAAAAAGGCCAATTCATTAGCCATTTCCTCAAGACGTAAACTCTCCTGATATGGCCATGGTAATGATCCTAGATGGAAACCAGGACCTGTCGTAATTTCAGGATCATAAAAAGAAGTAAACCTGACGAATTTAGCGCGAGAATCGGGTTCAACCGCTTGAAGTAAAGCTACCATGGGAAAGCCTACCCAAGGTAAGACCATTGACCAAGCTTCCACACAGCGAAAGCGATAGATTCTCTCTTCTAGGGGAAATTTAGCCTTCAGGTCGTCTAGGTCATAGGTTTGGGGATATTTGACCAATCCTGTCACTTCGACGCGCCAATTTTCTGTAGGCAAATTTTGCGCCTTGAGCCAGATCTTTTTATTACCCCCGAATTCGTAGAAATTATTATACTGACCTGCTAAAATCTCGCTGGTAATGGGTCTATCTAGGTTTTGCCAATTGGGATTAGGGGTTATTCCGGGAATTTTGGCTAAATTAAGAGTTTTTTCCAGGGTACTTTCCGCTAGAGATTTCTGACAACCGGTCAAGGGTGCGATACTAGCGATTATCCCTGCACCTAAAGCGGTTTTTAAGAACCGACGACGGTTAAAGTAAATTGAGGGAGAGGTTACCAGATTTTCTTTAATTTGCCATGGTTTGGGAATATGAAGAAAAGCCATAAGTTTATTTGCCAACTTTTTGTAGTTCAAGACAGTCTGCTGTAGTTCTAACCGCCCGAAACATCCCAAAACGACAAAGACCAGTACTAAAAGCTAGATACATTAACAGTATAGTTGGTACTTCTCGCAGAGACTTAAGGAATCCTGAAAAACCAAAACGGATTAAACCTTCAGGTCTAACTATACCTTGCCAGATAGAATC
>CALGKL010000279.1 GCA_937930495.1 uncultured Gloeocapsa sp. | reverse complement strand
GATGGTATTAATTACCTTAAGATGGTGACGGTGTCCACCTTTAACCGGTACTCCTCTTTGCATATCGACACCGAGAGAAGTTCCCATTATTGCTTGTTCGATATCGTGGACGGCGATCGCGTTGCCTCCTAGTAAAGCTTGCACATACCCTTCTCTGATCAGTCTAGATAGATGTTGGGCTCCTCCTGTATGAATCACTACAGGTCCTGCGGTTACTACTACTTTACCGCCTTGGTCACGAATATGGCGCATTTCCCAGGCTATTTGTTCTACTAATAACTCAACGCGACGTTCACTAGATACCCCTGCACCCATAAAACTGAATTCTTGAGTAGCTTGAGATTCTCTGGTCAAGTTTTTACGACCGCTTCTGATTCCTTCCACACCAACTATTACCCTATCGCCTACTTCCAAATCTCTGAGAATTTTACAAGTTGCTTCTATTCCCGATGGTGTTTCTTTAACGACGATCGCTCCATCCATGCGTTGATTTTGCACTTTTACCCATTGACCGTTGACTCTTATTTCGGTGGGGTAAATAGTCGTAACATAAAAATCATCTGGTGCTACACCGGCTTGGGTTACTACTTCTAGATTGACATCACAGATTTCTTGAGGTGGTGCCACCGCTCCCAAATGGATTAATTGAGTCATGATGTCTTCCATCAGGTTATGAGAGGGAGCTGATATGCGCACGTCTGCTACAGAGGTACTAGCCCTTTGTTCTCCCAAATTGAAATTAAGAACTTGGAAACTTCCTCCCGATTCGACGATCAAATCTAGAGCTTGGTTCATAATTCCAGCATCGAGTAAATGTCCTTCCATCCGCACAGTCCGACTTTCTACCGCTGTAGTTGCGTGTACATCAGGTAGTCTGGGTTCAGTTACTCTCAGGGTAAGACATTTAGCTGCTCCACCTGCTTTGAGAAATTCGGTTAAAGGAGTCTCAATTACTTGGAAACCAAGAGAATCTAACCTTTGTTTCAAGCTATCACTAGCTTGGTTCATGATGACCAGAGAGTTTATATTCACCGCGTTACAGGCAAAATTAATCGCATCTGCTTCTGTAATTACTATTCTTTTTTCAGCGGGAATACGCATCTCAATCAAGCGATTGGAATAACTATCAAAAGCAGGAGGGTAATAGAGTAAATAACCTCCAGTTAAAGGACAAAAACAAGTATCGAGGTGATAAAATCTCTCATCGACCAAGCGTAGAGACAGTACTTCCGTATCCAACCATTTGGCTAGATAGGGGTGTGAGTCTAATTCTGAGCGAAAACCATAACCCGCCCATAACCAACGTCCTTCTCTGTCAAAGAGTGCGTCTCCTGCTCCTTCAAAGGGTAAATCCTTGGGTAGTTCGTATACTGTAAAACCCTGTGCTACGAACCATTCTTTAAAATATGGTTCTTCTCCTTGACGCTCTGGATGAAAAAAGCGGCTAATGACTACGTTGTTATCTAATACTAATCCCGCGTTGGCCGTAAATACCATATCAGGCCAACCTTTAACTGGCTCTACCAAATCTACTCTAGCGTGTTCTTTAATTACGTGATATAGTTTTTCCCATTGTTCTACCGCTCTTTCCTGTGATGATTTATGTATATTTCCTTCCATCCAGGGATTGATCACATAATCAACGTCATAGTGCTTGGGTGCGCACATCAAAAAACGAATTGGTTCGGTCATAACTCAACTTAGAATAACAATATGTCTAAAATATTAATAGACCAACTTACTACTATAACATTAACTCTTATAATTTAAGAAAGTTTATCAGCACAAACTAAACAAATTTCATGGCTAAAAAAACGGAAATACCAACAATAGAAGTGCGTTTACTCCGAGAGGGGATCACTGAGTCTCTACATCAAGTCGAAGCAACTGTCTGTGATCAACGAGGACGAGTTTTATTAGCGGCGGGCAATCCGGAAAAGGGCGCTTTTATTCGTTCTGCTCTCAAACCATTTCAAGCTCTCGCAGTTGCTGCTAATGGGACATTAGAACGTTATAATCTCTCTGATTCTGATTTAGCCATTATTTGTGGTTCTCATCAAGGGACAATTGAACAAGCTAGACAAGTCTTTCATATTCTCTGGAAAGCAGACATTGAACCAGATAGATTACAATGTCCTATCCCTGAAAACCACAATAGTCCTCTACAATACAATTGCTCTGGTAAACACGCGGGAATGTTAGCGGTAGCTCAGCAGTGCAATTGGCCCCTAGAAACCTATTTAAACCCTTCTCACCCTGTACAACAGTTAATCCTGAAAAAAATATCTGAACTGTTAGAAATGCCAGGAGCTGAATTAATTAGCGCTCACGATGATTGTGGTGCGCCTACCTATTTTATGCAGTTGCGACAGATGGCTTTTCTCTACGCTCAACTGGCTTCAGGTAATAATCTAGAACTAGAAAGAATCGTTAGAGCGATGATTCGTTACCCTGAAATGGTAGCAGGTGAGGGAGCTTTTGATACGGAGTTAATGCGTTTGACTCAAGGGGAATTAGTCAGTAAATCTGGTGCAGAAGGAATTCAATGTATTGGTCGTGTTGGTGAAGGGATGGGTTTAGCTCTTAAAGTCCTCGATGGCTCTAAACGCGCTAAACACGCCGCCGCTATTTATCTCCTCAAACAAATGGGTTGGATCACTCCTTCTTTGGCTGAATCTCTGGCGGAAATGTTTATGAATCTGGGTAATTATAAACGTTTAGAGGTGGTGGGAGAGTTAGTTTATCCTTGATTGGGCTTAACTCAAATTGGTCTCAATCTTTCAAAACATAGCCAACCCCTCTGATAGTGTGAATAATCCTTTTTTGTCCTTGTTGTTCAATTTTGAGACGGAGGTAACGGATATACACTTCAATCACATTTGATTCACCGTGAAAATCATAACCCCAAACATTCTCTAAAATTTGTTCTCTGGTTAAAATTTCTTTGGGGTGAGACATGAGATATTTGAGTAACTCGAACTCTTTCATCGTTAAATCAATGATCTCACCCTGACGTAAAAGTGTTCTAGAGGTTAAGTCTAAGGTTAATTCCCCAAAATGTAACTCTTCCTTGAGCAGTGGTTGGGGTTGTAGATAAATCTGCAGAATCTGTTGGAAATTTTTCTGCTGTATGGGTTTGAGGAGATAATCATCAGCTCCTGAATCTAAACAGGCAATCCTTACCTCTAGGGTTTCTAAACTACTCAACATTAAAATGGGAAAGTGATAACCAAGATTTCTTAAATCACGAGTTAAGTTTAAACCCTCTATCCCGGTCAAGCTATAATCAAAAATTAGCATCGCTGGTTCGGCAAGTTGAATTTGATTGAGTACCTGTTCCAGATGATACAGAAGAATGGGATTATAACCGGCTTCTTTAAGACTATCACTGGCTGATTGCCAAAAAGGCTCATCAGTGTTGACTAATAAAACGTTTTGAGCTTTAACAGAAAGAGGATAAGACATCATAAAATTAATAATATTTGTTAATACTTATATTTTAAGGAAGTTCTACAGAAGTTGGTTTAGCGATATGGGGAAGTCCCCAACCTAGTTTCTCCCGTAAAATGCGGAAAAACTCAGGATTTTGCAGACGGATAAAACGAGCTTTATAGGGCGATCGCTCCACATGGATTCTGTCTTCAGGAATGATATAGGATCCTCCATTTCCATCTACTACCATCACCATCTGATTAGGATTAGCCGGATAAATATTTACCGATTCGCGATCTGAAAAGACCAAAGCTCTGGAAGCTAGAGAATGGGGACAGATAGGCGCTAATTGTAGTACAGGAACGTCTGGTGTTACTACAGGGCCGCCCGCGCTGAGAGAATAAGCAGTAGAACCGGTGGGAGTAGAGACGATAACCCCATCGGCGGCGATATCTACTACGGCGTGTTGACCGATTTGAATCTCAAAATGACACATACTAGTTAGGGGTTCTCTATGTACCACCAGTTCATTGAG
>CALGKL010000278.1 GCA_937930495.1 uncultured Gloeocapsa sp. | reverse complement strand
GTCAGTTGTGGTTGATTAACTAGATAAACCCCCTGGAGGTTTTTTTGTCTAGCTTCGGGGATAGGTGGGGTTGTCTTGACTCCTTCTGTTGACCAATCAGCGAAGGTTGCAGCGATTAACTCTTTCATTTTACTAGTCTGGAAGTCTCCTACTATCCCTAAAATCACTTGCTCTGGATGTATATAGGTTTGGTAGAATTCGACTAAGTCTTCACGTTGTAAAGGTTCTAGGGTCTCATATTCCACTGTCCGAGCGTAAGGACTATCTTCCCCATAGATTAATTTATTAAATTCTCGATTGGCGATCGCCCCTGGATTATCGTTACGACGTGCGATACTTCCTGCTATTTGGGTTTTAGCGATAGTTACCTGTTGAGGATCAAAGTTAGGATAACGGATAATTTCGCCAAATAGGGGTAAAATCGTCTCTAGATCTTGGGATAGAGCGTTAAAACTCACATTGCCCATGGAGACACCAATACTTGATTCAATGGTTGCTGCTTTATCCTCTAGCAACCGATTGATTTCTGTGGGAGAATGATCTTTAGTTCCACCACTGCGCCAAGTTATCCCCATTAATTCGGCTAAACCTACTTGTTGAGGTTTTTCTAAACGAGATCCTACCCTAATGAGGGCGTTTCCTTGGATTAGGGGGAGTTTATGATCTTCAATCAGATACACTACCATTTTGTTGGGCAACTCGTAGCGTTCATAATCGGGTATAGTTACTTCCCTCAAGGGGGGAAACTCCAATTCGGTATAGTGTTCAGGAATTTTAGCGCTCGCTGGATTAATCCCCAAACCAAATTGGGCGATCGCTATTCCTACAATTAGCCACAGCAACAGTTTACTGTATTTCTTCATCTTGTACAATTCTTCCTATGGTTCTATTTTCGGCTGTAAAGGTTGTTTGCGCTACCCTTTGTACATCGGCTGGTGTTACCTTGGCGATCGCTTCTAACTCTCGAAAGAGATTCTTCCAGCTTCCTGTTTTCACGTCATATTCTACTAATAACCGCGCCATTCCGGCATTAGTATCAAGAGTTCGCAACAGACTAGCTGTAGCGTTAGTTTTTACCCTCTCTAATTCTGCAGCCGTAACTTCTGTGGTTTTGAGTTTTTCAATTTCTGTTCTCAAAGCTATTTCTACTTCTTCTAAACTATGATTTGGTGCGGTTAAAGCGTAGAAGAGGATCAGATTAGGATATTTATTACCTGGAAAACCGTTAAAACTTTGTGCGGTTAAAGCTAGTTGTTGTTGGACTAGGGATTGATATAATCTTGAAGTTCTCCCCTCGCTTAAAATCCCGCTAATTACGTCGTAAACAGCGTTATCGGGATGATTTAAACTAGGACGATGATAACCTTCTAGATACAATGGTTGAGATGGTAAAGCTAAGTTTACTTCGCGAGTTTCGGTTTGAGGAGGTTCAACTATAGTCAATTGCGGTGGTAAGGGTTGTTTTACATACCTACCGAAATAAATTTTCGCTAAACGTTGCACCTCTGCGGGTTGGACATCACCGACAATAGCGATCGTAATATTATTAGGTGTATAGTGGGTCTGAAAGAATTTTTCTACATCTTTTCGGGTTAAATTGCGGATATCCTCTGCATAACCGATTACTGGACGTCTATAGGGATGTTGACTAAAGGCTGTATCTAAAAAAGCCTCAATCATTTTACCAATAGGAGAATTATCCGTACGCAAACGTCTCTCTTCTAGAATAACTTGCTTTTCTTCGTAGAATTCTCGAAATACTGGTTCTAAAAATCTTTCTGATTCTAAGGACATCCATAATTCTAGTTTATTCGAGGGAAAGTTATAAAAATAAGCCGTATAATCGGCGGTAGTAGTTGCGTTTAATCCTACCCCTCCCTCTGTCTCAACGATTTGACCGAATTCGTTTTGTTTAACGTATTGACTCGCTTGTTGTTGCAGTTTTTGCCATTGTTGGCTTAACTCTGGGGTAGGATTAGCCATTAATTTAGCAAAGGTTTCATCTAAACGCGCTAAAACCTTTTTTTCTTCCTGGTAGTTAGTCGTTCCAATCTTAGTAGTTCCTTTGAAGGCTAAATGTTCTAAATAATGAGCTACTCCCGTTTTTCCCTCAGGTTCATTGGCTCCCCCTACATCAGCATAGGTAACAAAAGAGATTACAGGTGCTTGGTGATTTTCCACGACAATGAATTTTAAGCCATTATCGAGGGTAAACTCCTGTAAACTTTCTGTAACTTGCTCTAAATAGGGTTCAATTGCTTCGGTTGCTCTCACTGGTAAAATAAAGCAATTTAAAGCCAAATAAAAGGGTAAAATCGTCAAAAATAAGATTTTGGTTAACATCAGTACCTAAATAACAATCTGTAAAGTTTAGCGAGATTTGACCAGGTTTTTATAGCAAAATAGCAATAAGTCTCTTCAATCAGACATTTTTATATTATGCAAGTTTTTCGTTTAAAAAATCTCAGCAAAGATTCCACTCACAAAGACTCCAAGGAAGAAAAAACTCGTCAACGTATTTTAAAACAAGCTCAAGCTTTATTCGCTAGCAAGGGTTTCGATGCCGCAACCACTAAAGATATCGCTACAGCTGCTAAAATTGCCGAGGGGACACTTTTTCGCTATTTTCCTAACAAAAAGGCTATTCTTGTAGAGGTGGTCACCGAGGGTTGGGTGGAAATTCTCACCGATTTACTTACTGAGCTGAGCGAAATGGATAACTACAAAGCGGTTGCTAAAGTAATGCGCAAAAGAATGCTCAGACTCAAAGACAGTAGCGACTTGTTTCGCGTCTGTTTTCTAGAAGCACAATTTCATCCCGATTTGCGTGAGCGCATTCAGTCTGAAATAATCAGTAAGATGACTAATGTTGCTGAGGCTTTTTTTCAAACCGCTATGGATAAAGGTATTTATCGTCGTGGTAACCCTCGTATTGTCGCTCAAGTGTTTTTAGGAATGTTTGCGATCGCTGGTTTTTCTAACCACACCATCATTGAAGCCGATGCGTCACCCGAAGCCTTACAAGAAATGGCTGAGGGAATCGCTGATATTTTTCTCCATGGAGTTTTAGCAACTAACTAGTAATTATGGCTCTTAGTACTCGCAAATATAAATCTACACGTGGTCGTCTCTGGTTCGAGAAACTCATGGCTATTTTAGCCTTGATTAACCTTATTTTAGTCTTTTTTGACTTGAGTTATATCCCTTTACGAGATTTTTGGTTACAGGGGAGACTGCAAATTTTTCTGAAACTAGGTACATTAGAGTATGAAATACCCAACCCCCCTGTGAAGGTTTTACCCTTTAACATTACTCCAGTTTATGATTTAGTCAAAGGTATTGAACCCCAACGTTTTACCAGTGAATATTTAGATAGAGTAGCTGAATTAAACGCTCTTTTAGCCCAAAATCAATCTAATCCTTCTCCGGAAAATATTATCCGCATTGATAATCTTTTAGCAGATTTACGAGAGAAAAGTGCCCAGATGATCGCTGAAGATCCTTTTAAAGTTGCGAACAAAACTGGGACCTTAGAAAGAATAAAGCGCAAAATGCGGTTACACGTTTTTAACAATAAAAATGCTTCAGCTACCCATTCCTTTAATATATTTTGGTCTAGGAGTAATCTGACCGAAAATTACCAACAAGAGTTAGAATTTTTTAACGAACAAATTAAACCCTTAATAGCTACTAATTATTTTCGTCCTGTGGGAGAAACAGGACAACCAGTTGATAATTTTGGCTTAATAGATTTACCTTTTGGCTTAATTTTTTTAACCGAATTTCTCCTAAGAACCCTAATTATTAGTCGTCGTTATACGGGGGTAAATTGGTTTGATGCGATGTTATGGCGTTGGTATGACGTCTTTTTATTCTTACCATTTTTCCGAACTTTGCGCCTAATTCCTGTGGTAATTCGTTTAAATCAAGCTCAATTATTAAACCTAAGTCGAGTCCAAAGACAAATCAGTCAAGGTTTTGTCGCTAATATCGCCGTAGATCTCACCGAAGTCGTAGTAATTCAAATAATTAATCAACTGCAAAACTCGATCAAAAAGGGAGAATTAACCAATTTTATCTCAATGTATGATAATCAAAAATATATAGATTTAAATAATATCGATGAGACCAAAGAGATAGTCAAATTAATCTCTAATCTAATGGTAAGGGATGTTTTACCTAAATTAGAAACAGATATAGAAAAATTATTCCAACATGTTATCCTTCAAGGATTAAAAGAATCTCCAGCTTGGCAAAATCTAGCTAAATTACCAGGAGCAGAACAACTCAATAAGGGAATAACTGAACAGATCGCTAAACAAGTTTATCAAAACCTTTATAATATTTTATTTGTTATAGTTGAAGAAGATCCAGTTTATGACCAAATACTTGAAAAGATTTTCCAAGATTTTCGTAAAATTATGAGTTCAGAGATTAAAGCTCAAAAAAGTATGCAAACAATCGAATATCTCCTTACCGCCTTACTAGAAGAGGTAAAAGTAAATTACGTAGAACGTCTTGCCGAAGAAGATATCGAAGAAATATTAGAACAAAAACGAGCTTTATTGCAAGCTGCTGAACAAGTAACTAACGTCAAAAAATACAGTAAACTATGACAGATAAAAACCCACAGGAAAGTAATTGGGTTGATGAAGACTCCCCACAATCTTACTCTAAACCATTAAAACCAATATCGAAAAATTCGACTAAAACTCTAGTCATGGTAGAAACCGCTTTTTTAGCGAGTACATCTGCATTGATTTGGTTGATCAACTATTATTTTCCCCTCGGTCCAATTTTAAGGCTATTTTTTCCGATTCCCATCGCTTTAGTTTACTTACGTCAAGGTCAACGAGCCGCCTGGATGACCACTTTAGTCTCTA
>CALGKL010000277.1 GCA_937930495.1 uncultured Gloeocapsa sp. | reverse complement strand
TGAGGGCTGGATTTGTTTCACAAGTTAAAAAACTTGCTCCTGAAATAGTGATGATCTTCACCACGAGTGCGCCTCGTTGGTTAATAGAATCCTATGTAGAGGCTGATTTTATTTATCGTCCCCGTAGTTTTGATATAGGCGTAATCCAAGCAGATAGCTTGAGGATGGATAAAGAAGCGACTCTAAAACGGATGCAGCAATTACAGCAAAAATCTAGAAGTCTAGTTGCTAGTGAAGCTACTTATCTCAAAAATAATCGGGTTAATCTGGTTTTAGCCGATATCCCTAATCTAGCACCCTTGATCGCCCAAGGGGCGGGTGTTCCCTGTTGGCTGATGGGTAATTTTGGTTGGGATTTTATTTATCGTCCCTGGGGAGGGGAATTTATCGCTTTAGCTGATTGGATTGGGGAATGTTATCAACAGGGCGATCGCTTATTTCGTTTGCCGTTAGCTGAGGAGATGAGGGCTTTTGAGAATATTATGGATGTTGGTTTAACCGGAGGAACACCCAAATATTCTGTAAGTGAATTAAAAGAGAAATTTGGGCTAACGACTCCAAAGGAAAAAACCGTTTTACTAACTTTTGGTGGTTTAGGATTACAACAAATCCCCTATATCAACCTGAATAATTTCCCCGATTGGCGGTTTATCACCTTTGATGGTCAAGCGCCAGATTTAGCTAATCTGATTAAAGTTGAAGATTACCGTTATCGCCCTGTAGATTTTATGCCCTTATGTGGTCAAGTAATCTCTAAACCGGGATATAGTACCTTTGCTGAAGCATTGCGTTTAGATATTCCGATTGTTTCCTTGACGAGAGAAGGTTTTGCCGAATCTAGTTTACTTTTAGATGGTTTACAACAACATGGTTGGCATAGAATTATCACCGTTGAGGAGTTTAGCCAAGGTAATTGGTCATTTTTAACTAAACCCTTGATTGCTGCTAAAAACAAAAAACCTCTGCCCAAAAACGGAACAGAAGTTATCGCTAATGAGATTTTAAGGTATTTTAGAGGATAAAGCGATCGAGTGCGGCTTTGAGTTCCTCAATCTCGGTTTCGATATTGCCTTCGAGTGCGGCACGTGTGATACACTCGCTCAAATGTTCATCGAGGATTAATCTAGCCACGCGATCGACCGCACCCCTAACCGCAGCGATTTGGACTAAAACCTCTGGACAAGGGCGATTTTCTTGAACCATAGTTTTAATACCCCTAATATGTCCTTCAATACGGGAAAGACGGTTAATGATCTTTCGTAAAGAAGCCTCACTGTGAACGTGGGGCTGAGAATGATAATGGTTGGAATCAGAGACACTATGATGTTCCTGTCTTTGTCCGTCTTGACTGTGATTAGATGGAATCATGATTACGCAAAAATAGGGAAATGCGCCTATTCTTCCTCTGATCCTAAACCATAATCATCGTCTTCTTCTTCTTCCTCTACTTCATCTGAAGCATAGGGAGGAAATTCAGCCACTTCTTGAGCGTAAGCGCGGGCGGTGCGATCGTCTAAAACCACATCTTCAGAATCGACACTAGGATACATATTGAGAGGCTCATCTACGTATTCCTCTTCAGCAAGTTCTCTTTTACGGAAATTACGGGCTTTAGAGGGAGAATCATAGGGATCGGCTGATTCGTCTCCTAGGTCATAATTACCGAGTAAAGACTCTTCATAGGCGTTAAAACCGGTACCAGCGGGGATGAGACGACCGATAATGACGTTTTCTTTGAGTCCTCGTAACCAATCCGATTTACCCTCGATCGCAGCTTCTGTGAGGACTCTGGTAGTTTCTTGGAAGCTGGCTGCGCTAATAAAGCTATCGGTATTCAAAGAGGCTTTAGTTATCCCTAGAAGAACGGGGGTATAACGAGCGGGAGTACCACCGACGATGGGCATGGACTGATTAAACTGTTCAATTTGGCGTATTTCGATCAACTCACCAGGCAACATAGTTGTATCTCCGCTATCATCTATGCGTGCTTTGGAGGTCATTTGACGTACAATCACTTCGATATGTTTATCAGAGATATCGATTCCCTGGGATTGATATACGGATTGAACCTGATCTACTAAGAATTTCTGGGTTTTTTCGATCGCTCCTATTGCCGCTTCATAAAGTGATTTAATTTGGGAGTAATAGTTAAAGAAGGTTTCGAGAATTTCATGAGGATTAGGAGGTCCATCGGTGAGGGGTTGTCCTACTTCTACCTTTTGGTTATCTGAAACTATGACGTTTTGACCGGGACTAATGGGATACTCGCTAATAGTACCATCATCTTCGACCACTTTGATTTCTACGGAGTCATCATCTAGATATTGCACTTGACAGACACCGGGACGATGACACAGGACACAAGCTTCTTTTGGTTTACGAGCTTCGAGAAGTTCTTCTATCCGAGGTAAACCCTGAATGATATCACCTGTTTTAGAACGTTCAAAGACTAGGAGTACTAGATAATCACCCCTTTGAACTAAATCCCCATCGTTAATATGTAGGATAGCTCCGGGGGAGACGCGATAGGGACGAGCGACGCGCATGGTAATTGCCTCCGGTTCAACAGCGACAACTTGTCCTGATTCGGTAGTTTTGACTCCTGGAGCGATTTCGCTATCTTCGACGATTAAATCGCCGACTTTGAGTTGACTACCAGAACAGGGGATGGTGCGCAGGTCTGTTTGACGGACGATGAGGATACGTCTAATTGCTTCTACCCCTTCGCGGATTCCGCGGACTACTCCTGATGCTTTAGATTGTATTTCGGTCCGAGCGACGATCGCTCCTGGGGGGATTTCATCGCCATCTTTAACGAGTAATTTAGTTTGCACGGTTCCGGCGAGGGGGTCGTGGTCGCTATCTCGGCGCAATCCGAGGGATTCTAGGACAACTAGTTGTAATCGCTTGACATTTTCATCTTCTGGATCGCTGATTAATTCTATATCAGCGCTGAGATTAGGGTTACCCTGTTCCACGGGGAACTGAATTTCCAGGACTAGCTGAGTACTAAGTAAAGATACTCCTTCTACTGATTTTACTCTTTCACCGTCTTTATAGAATAGTCTTTGTACTGAGCGCAATTGGATACTATGGTTACCTTCTTGATTAATGGAATCTTGAGATGGTGTTCCCGCGTCGGTTTCGATGGTATATTCTTGTACTGGTCTTAGTAAGAGTCCATAACCCATAGCTGTTTCTAGGAATTCGCAGTAACTCAATTCATCTACAACGATTCCTGGCATTATTTCTGTGCCTGGGTAAACTACGGTGTTATGGGGGAGGTCGTCTTTTAAGGAGGGGTCTATATCTTGATAATATATTCCTGGTTTAATAATAATTTCCCGGAGAATATCATTTTTCTGGATTACTTCTACGACTCCTGAACTTTGACAGAAGATATCTTTGACTATTTCTGTATGGGCTTCGACGTATTGTCCATCTTCTACTTCTAATATGGAGATATCTTTATTTACTTCGTGACTTTCTTCGGGTATCCAGAGAATTGTGCCTCCTTTGGTTACTTCATAACCTTGTTTTCTTCCTCCTTTGGCGGTTTCTACACCTGCGTATTTAATAATCCCTCCGCTATGAGTTTGATAGCGATCGTCTATTAATTCGGCTACTACTTGATGGTTTTGGACCTTCATTCCCGGGGTAGCGATCAGACGGAAACGTTCACCAGTATAGGTATCAATGACGTATTGTTCAGAGCCTCCTGTGCTTTCGATTTTGACTTCAGAGCGGTCTAATACCACCGAAGCGGTAATGATTTCGATTTCGCGACTCCCCTCTTCTAAACGTACTACTCCTCCTGATACTGTTACTAGTTTTGTTTCGGCTAGTACTGTACCTACTTCTACCTGGTCTCCGTTACTGACTACTGATTCTGCTCCTGGTGGTAGATTATATACTTCTCCCGAGAGAATCCAGAGTAATCCTCCACGACTTGCGGTTCTGGTGGAATTCCCTTGGCGGTCTATTTTTTCTTCAGAGCTAATATCTCCGAATAGTACTTCCCCTGCTAAATCCGAGGCTACGTCTTTGGTTGCTTTTTCGGTGGATTTTTGGTGTTTAGCTAGAGATATTTCTACGAGTAACTGACCTTTGCTGACGTTTTCTCCTTCTTTAGCGTAGAGAACTGAGCCTGGGGTTACCGGGATAGTAATATTTTTCTTATTGCCCGTTTCGATGACTAGGTCTCCGGGTATTTCCACTTGTTCTACTTCATCCCCGTGACGAGTACGGACTTTACGGGTGCTGACACCTTTAAATACTAGTTTACCTGCTTGTTCTGCTTTTACCTGACGTGCTACTTCTCCTGTAAAGACTCCTCCTGTGTGGAAAGTGCGCATGGTTAGCTGAGTTCCCGGTTCGCCTATGGATTGAGCGGCGATAATGCCTACTGCTTCGCCGAGGTCTACTAGTTTGCCGTGAGCTAGTGACCAACCGTAGCATTTTTGACAGACTGAGCGAGCTGCTTCACAGGTTAGGGCTGAGCGTACTTCTACTTTTTGGACTACGGCGCTGATTTTGTCGGCTAGTTCTTGGTCTATTTCTTGGTTGCGGGTGGCGATTACTTCTTTGGTTTTGGGGTCAATCACGTCTTGGGCTAATACTCTGCCGAAGAGGCGATCGCTCGCAAGGGCGAGGAGCTCCGCGCTCAGGGTCTCAGCGAGGAGGAGATCAAACGCGCCCTCGATCCTTTGCGCTCGTTCTACTTCCAGCCGAAGCCAGATGAAGACGAATGAAGTTCGGCGAGC
>CALGKL010000276.1 GCA_937930495.1 uncultured Gloeocapsa sp. | reverse complement strand
AAACCCGATAATGGGAAAGAATTATATTTAACCATTTTTAGCGATAAAACTGAAGAAAAATGCCAAGAAAAAGACTCAAATCAAATAGATTCTCCCGTTAACTTAGAAATGGCATTAATCAAAATCATTCGTCAATTAATTCAAGAATCAAAGGAAGAATACGTACCCATTAGTCAAGTAGCTAGTGAGTATCAAAAAAAGTACCAGGTTTCCATCACTAAAAGCATGGAGAAATTGCAGTTAGGTAAAAAATTTGCGCAATTACTCAAGTCTTATGACTCTTTAGAAATTAAAAAACAAGACAATGTTTACTATGTAAGTTTACTTACTTAGTCTAGATTAGACTTCCCCAACTCACGGACATCTCTTGGTGGTAGTGTCCTTGCGGTTTAAGCAAAATATTCCCAGATCCTTGACTTGAAGACAAGTAAATGCTGTACCGGAAAAACCTCTGTGCAGAATTTGGTTATGATTAAATGAAAAATTGTTTAAAGCTACTCTTAGTATATTTAGAGCAAAAATCCACCCTTTAGCAGCTTAAAATATAGAGGGAGAATCAAAAGAGAGTAGAGAAAATGAATAAAACCATTGTGATAATTAATGCAGAAATCCAGGAAGAGGGCAAAATAGTACCTATTTCACCTGCAACGGAAACAATGGTTGATTCTCTGAAAAAAGCGATTAACCATAGCAAGGTTGAGACTGAAATCAATATTATCGCCGCAGCTAGTTTATGGCATGAATCTTTACCCCCTCAGCCAGAAAATACTATTTATTGTCCCTTAACTATAGAGTTACCTGAATCTTTCGATTTTCCAGCCCAGAGAATATATCAACGTTGTAAAAATGTCATTGGTTTACGTCAGTGGGTAGCTCAGGAATTAGGTTATAAAGTCATCACCGAGAGATTAGCTTATCCAGATTTTTGGTTACCTGTGATTGTCACCAGCAAAGGATTTATCTACGGGGAGGTGATCGGGGAGGGTGTTATTCCCTATTCCTGTGAACAACCCATTGATTTATCCGAGAGATTGCGTCAATCCTTGTATATCTTGGCTTATCGGCTTTTAACCGCTTTAGAGCCCAATAGTGCTGTCTATTTGTTACAGTTTAGCCTAGAAGATACAGAGGTAATCTTTAATCGACTTTGGCCTTTTCCCGCTGCCCCTGCTTTAGCGAGTTTACGAGTACAACAACCTGATTTATATACTTGTCATTGGTATTGTTTGACTAATCAACCTATTCCCGAAGTAATCGTTAAATTGTTACAATAAAGACTAAATTACTGCTCAAAAAGGAAACATCAAAGATGCAAATTCAGACAACTTCAACGCTTCAACTTGATTGGACTGGAGATGCTTTAGCTATAGGATTATGGGAAAATCAAACAGAATTGACAACGGTATTAGCCCAATTAGATAGTAAATTAGAGGGGATAATTCAAGAGTTAATCTCTGAGACCGAGTTTACAGGTAAGGTTAATAGTACAGCGGTTACTCGTGTAGGGGGTAATAGTCAAATTCGTAAACTGATTTTAGTTGGTCTTGGGGAAGAAAGTAAAGCTACCTTAGATACGATTAGAAGAGCTACAGCGGCGATCGCTCGTGTGGCTAAAGCAGAGAAAATCAAGACTCTCGGTATCAGTTTACCAGTAATTGGGGATAACCCATCTCTAACAGCACAAGTAATCACCGAAGGTCTGATTTTAACCCTACATCAGGATAAACGCTTTAAATCTGAACAAAAACCAGAAGAAGAGTTAAAATTAACCGCAGTCAGCTTATTAGGATTAGGAGAACAAGCTGCGGCTATTGAGAAAGCTGAGCATATTTGTGCAGGCGTGATTTTAGCAAGAGAATTAGTAGCGGCTCCTGCTAATGTAGTCAATCCTATAACTATGGCGGAAAAAGCCCTGGAAATATCTCAAAAATATGGGTTAGAATTGGAGGTTTTAGAGAAGTCAGAATGTGAAGCATTGGGGATGGGAGCTTTTCTCGGGGTAGCCAAAGCCTCGGATTTACCACCTAAATTTATTCATCTGACTTATAAACCCACCGGTACTCCCAAACGTAAATTAGCGATTATCGGTAAAGGTTTAACCTTTGATTCGGGTGGTTTAAACATCAAGGGGGTCGGGAGTGGGATTGAAACTATGAAAATGGATATGGGAGGTGCAGCTGCTACATTTGGTGCGGCACAAGCTATAGGTGCTCTTAAACCCGACGTAGAGGTACATTTTATTACTGCTGTAACAGAAAACATGATCAGTGGTAAAGCTATGCATCCAGGTGATATTCTCACCGCTTCTAATGGGAAAACAATCGAAGTAAATAATACCGACGCTGAAGGACGTTTAACTCTAGCAGATGCTTTAGTATTTGCTGAAAAATTGGGAGTAGATGCTATGGTTGATTTAGCGACTCTCACTGGTGCTTGTGTAGTCGCTTTGGGAGACCATATATCGGGATTGTGGAGTACTGCACCGGAAATTACCAAGGAAATCCTAGCCGCGGCTGAATTAGCTGGGGAAAAATTCTGGGAAATGCCCCTAGAAGATGATTATTTTGAAGGGTTAAAATCTCCCCTTGCTGATTTCAAGAATACAGGACCTCGCGCCGGTGGTGCGATCACCGCGGCTTTATTTCTCAAACAGTTTGTTAAAGAGACTCCCTGGGTTCATCTGGATATCGCCGGTCCGGTTTGGGCTGACCAAGATCATGGGGTAAATAGTGCAGGGGCGACGGGATTTCCTGTCCGCACTTTGGTAAATTGGGTGTGTAATAGTTAGTTCTCAAAATTAAATTTCTCAAATTCTTCTAAAGATAGTAGTTGAATCAGGGGATGATTAGAGACTGAAGCTCTCACAGCGGGGGTATTGTACCCCCAAGTGGCTAAAAATAAACCTACCCCTTGGAGATGGGGTTGTTGTGCTACTAATTCTAAGGCTTGAAGTCGATCTTCGATAAACCACATCTGATGAGGTTGACAGTTGTGTTTGGCTAACAGTTGGGTTAGGGTTTGGTATTTGGGTTGTTTGATTTCTTTGCCGATAATTGATTCGGGGGGGAATTGTACTCCCGCTTGCTCTAATAAGGCTTTGATAAAACGTCCCTCTTTGGTGCTAATGATATAGACTAGGGTGTTTCCCTGGAGTAGAGATTGTAATTTGGGGATAACTCCAGGGTAAAACCGTTGTAAAGCTAACCAATTGTCTAACTCTTCCACAATCAGGCGATCGCGTACTTGGTCTAGAGTTTGGGCGATCGCCTTTGGCTCTAAGTTTTCGCTGGTGATGATTTCTTTACTGACTGCTGACCAATTGCTTTCTATGCTTTCTAAGGATTTACCTAGCTTGAGAGCACGTAGTAATACTGGCATCTCCCACCCAGTCTCAATTACTGGTCTTAAGCGTCTAAAAGCTGATTCAAATTCAGTACCTAGCTTGGGACTTGACCAAATTTTTGTATAGGCTAAATTACTAC
>CALGKL010000275.1 GCA_937930495.1 uncultured Gloeocapsa sp. | reverse complement strand
TGCTGGTTTTGCGGGAGCATTTTTAAACCCTTTTACCGTAGGTGTAGCCCAAGGTATCGCCGGAATACCTTTATTTAGCGGCATGGCTTATCGGATCTTTTGCTGGGGGGTTTTTTCCCTGGTTACTATCGCTTATATTATGTTCTATATCTATAGGTTAGGAAAGGATAAAACCATCAGCCCAATTCATGATACACAAGACGATACATTAGATTTTGACACCAACCAACCGCGAGAATTGCCTTTAACTAGTAATCGGATTATTATTCTGTTGTTATTTGCCCTAACTTTAGTAGTCTTAGCTTGGGGAGTAACTCAACAAGGCTGGTATATCACCGAAATTTCGGGTTTATTCTTCGGTTTAGGCATTTTTTCGGCTTTAATTGGGGGACTATCTCTGTCAACTATGGTTAAGGCTTTTAGCGATGGCGCTAAAGAAATGATGAGTGCTTGTTTGGTGGTGGCTTTCTGTCGGGGTATCTTGGTCATAGCCCAAGATGGAAATATCATTGATACCATCCTTAACTCTATGTCTAATGTATTGTCTGATATGCCCCCTGTGATTTCAGCACAAGCAATGTTTATCCTGCAATCAATCTTGAATTTCTTTGTCCCCTCTGGATCGGGTCAAGCAGCTTTAACTATGCCGATTATGGCGCCTTTAGGGGATTTATTGGGGGTTACTCGTCAAACCGCGGTACTAGCCTTCCAGTTTGGTGATGGTCTCAGTAATATGATTCTACCTACTAGTGGGGTAACTATGGGTGTACTCTCTATTGCTCGTATTCCCTATGACGTTTGGCTGCGTTGGATGATCCCTTTGATGATTATCTACTTCCTGACGGCAATGCTGTTATTGGTAGGTCCGACAGTTTTATTTGAATGGAATTGAGCAAAAGTGTCCACAAACGTTTATTATGTGTTTAGAATTTTGTTAACTTTCTTGACAACAATCAACAAATGAAACAACGTGGAGTAACAGTTTGGTTTACAGGTCTTAGTGGTGCGGGAAAAACTACCATAACTACAGCAGTGGCTAAGTTTTTAAGAGAACAAGGATACTCTCTAGAAGTACTCGATGGTGATCTTGTACGGGAAAACCTCACTAAGGGGTTAGGATTCAGTAAAGAAGACCGGGATGAAAATATACGCCGGATTGGATTTGTAGCTAACTTGTTAACTCGTCATGGTGTGATTGTCCTAGTTTCGGCTATTTCTCCTTATCGGGAGATTCGCGAAGAAGTACGGGGTAAAATCGGTGATTTTGTAGAAGTATTCGTCAATGCTCCTCTAGCTGTCTGTGAGGGAAGAGATGTTAAAGGTCTCTATAAACGCGCTAGGGCTGGAGAAATTAAGTCTTTTACGGGTATCGATGACCCCTATGAACCCCCCCTTAATCCTGAAATAGAATGTCGCACTGATTTAGAAGAACTCTCCGAAAGTGTGAATAAGGTGTTGTCGAAACTGCAAGAGTTGGGTTATATTGCTGAACACAGTCCTGTTTCTGTCTAATTAATAACGGTTATGTTCTCAGAGTTGGGTTGGTCTAATCCCTGGTTGATGGCTACAGTAGTTAATACAATCCTGTTGGCGATCGCTCTAGTTGTTCCCCAAAAATTACTGACTCTGGGTGGTTTAGCTAACGCTTGGTTACTAGGAGTGATCATCTGGGGGACTTTGGGATTGCCAGGTTACCTCCTGGTCCTATTCTATTTTTTGGTTGGTTCGGGAGTAACTAAAGTCGGTCTAGCTCAAAAAGAAGCTTCCGGAATCGCCGAAAAACGCTCCGGGGCTAGAGGTCCAGAAAATGTCTGGGGTTCGGCTTTGATTGGTGCTATCTGTGCTTTAGCTATATTCTGGTTACCAGATTATCGCTCTTTATTAATTCTCGGTTATGTAGCTAGTTTCAGTACTAAACTCTCTGATACCACCGCTAGTGAAATTGGTAAAGCCTACGGTAAAACTACTTTTTTGATTACTACCTTTAAACCCGTTCCCCGTGGTACTGAAGGAGCGGTTAGTCTAGAAGGGACTCTCGCTGGAATCGTTGCTTCAGTGGCGCTCGCTCTGGTTGCTTGGGGAGTTGGTTTGATCACCCCCCTAGAAATTATTTTTTGTGTTATTGCTGCTTTTTTCGCTACTACGATAGAAAGTTTAATCGGTGCTACCTTACAATCTCAATACACTTGGTTAACCAATGAGTTAGTCAATGTCATTAATACCTTTTTCGGAGCGATAATCGCCATAGCTTTAGGTTTTCTTGGGTAAGTTATTAGTGAAAATAGTTGAATTAAGAGCAGCTAAAATCCCTTGGATTGGCTCTATAGCTGTTCATTATTGGTTAGTAATTCGGCACAATCAAACCATTGAGCGTTGGGAAGTTTGGCAACGAGCTAATTGTTGTCAATATAGTTGGGGTCATTTACATAAAAATTTACTCCATTATGACCAAGGAGTGGGTAATGGTAACAGTTGGATTGAAACCCAATGGTTAGATAATGAGGCCGATTTATTGATAGATATAATTACCAATACTCCCAAACTTTATCCCTATAAATATAAATATAAATATTGGCCAGGTCCTAATAGTAATACCTACGTTCAATGGGTTTTAAATGAAGCTAAAACTCAATATTCTTTGAGTCCTTTAGGTCTCGGTAAGAATTATCAACCGACTAAAATATTTAATTTATGGACAATATTATAACAATATCTCTCCCTGGTTAGGTTAAGAGAAAGTTAAGAAAAAAAAGTAGTTTTCAAGCTATTGATTGAGTTGGTTGACTTATATTTTTTTTACAGTAAAATGACTAAAGACAAGATAATATATAACCAAATTTTGTAAGGATTATCATATCAATGCTAAAAGCAACAAACGCAAAAACTGTTCGTTATCGCGCAATTAGTTTTCTATCTTTTTTAGCGATTACTATAGGATTAGCAGCTTGTGGAGGTGGACAACAAACTACCACAACCACTGGAGGTGGTGAAGGTGGTGGAGGTGGTCAACCACCAGCCGAAAAAGCCCAAGGAAATTTCCCGGCGATCACCCTTCCCTTTACTGGTAATGTTTCCGTTAATGGTGCGGGAGCAACTTTCCCCGCACCCCTATATCAAAGCTGGTTTTCACTGTTGAGTAGAGAAGTACCCCAATTGCGCTTTAACTATCAGTCTATCGGTAGTGGTGCAGGTATAGAACAGTTTAGCCAAGGTACATTAGATTTTGGTGCTAGTGATGTTGCCATGACAGACGAACAAATCGCTAAGGTTAGTCGTGGTGTCATTTTATTACCAATGACCGGAGGAGAAATTGTTCTAGCTTATAATCTTCCTGGGGTAGATAAGTTGAATCTAACCAGAGAAGCTTATGTCGGTATTTTCATGGGTAAGATTACAAAATGGAACGATCCTAAAATTGCCGAGGCTAATCCCGGTGTTAATTTGCCAGACAGAGATATTATCGTAGCCCATAGATCTGATGGGAGTGGAACCACAGGGGTATTTACCAATCACTTAAGCGCGGTTAGTGAAGATTGGAAAAATGCCATCGGTGGAGGAACAGCAGTACAATGGCCCACAGGAGGTAACTTTGTGGGTGCTAGAGGTAATGAAGGGGTAACCGCCACTATTGTTCGAACCGAAGGCTCAATCGGTTTTATCGAGTATGGTTTTGCTAAAAACAATAACTTGACTATGGCCGCACTAGAAAACAAAGCAGGGAATTTTGTCCTTCCTGGTCCTGAATCTGGTCAAGCGACCCTAGCCGCGGTGGAATTACCAGAGAATTTAAGAGCCTTTATCACCGATCCTGATGGAGAGGATTCCTATCCAATTACTAGCTACAGCTGGATTATGGTGTATAAAAAATATGATGACCCCAATAAGGCGATCGCCATAGAAGCCATGATCCAATACGGTTTAAACCAAGGTCAAGAACAAGCGGAACAATTAGGATATATTCCCCTACCTCCGGAAGTAAGAGCCAGAGTAGCTGCTGCCGCCGATGAACTCAGTCCTGATTTTACAATCAAAGTAGGAGATCAATAATCCTTGGCGCGGGTGAGGTCGATAGTAATTGACCCCCCAAAATCAGGGATAGGAGGAGCTAATTTAGATAACTGTACACGTACTTTATTTACTCCAGCAAGTTTGAGTATCTCTGTGGCAATAACCATGGCTAATTTTTCTACCAAAGCAAATTTAGCCGTGGTTATTTGTTGTTTAACTATGTCAATAGCTTGACGATAATCAAGGGTATCCTCCAGGCGATCGCTATTTCCCGAGGGGGTTAAATCCAACCAAAGGGTTAAATTAACGCTAAACCATTGACCTAATACCTGTTCTTCTGGTAAAAAACCAGTATAGCCGTAGGCACGAATAGCATTGATTTTGATTTTATCCATAAGCGAGGAATTGGTTTTGACTTTTTGATTATGCAATCGGCACTCTGATTAAATCCCCAACTGGGTTGAGGGAAGAGCTAATTAGGAGCACGACCATAGAGCCAGGTATAGTACTTCAAGCGATCGCTTAATTCTCGGGTCAAAGCATCCCGATGGTAGCGCCATTCCCAGTTACCGTTTGCAGTCCCGGGCATATTCATCCTAGCCCAACTTTCTAAACCCAGGATATCTTGAAGAGGGAAGATAGCCACATTAGCCACAGAACTCATCGCTAAGCGGATTAAACTCCAGTGTATCCCCTCCGGACAGATACAACCGAGATAATCCATGACTCTAGCTTGTTCTTCGGGCGATCGCTCTAGAAACCAACCCATAGTGGTATCGTTATCGTGGGTACCGGTATAAACCACACAGTTACGATTGACGTAATTGTAAGGTAAAAAAGGATTAGCGCGATCGGAATCAAAGGCGAATTGCATAATCTTCATCCCCGGGAAATT
>CALGKL010000274.1 GCA_937930495.1 uncultured Gloeocapsa sp. | reverse complement strand
ATGATGCCTGTGTATTGCTCAATAAACCCAACGTTTACGGTTCGATTTTCCGCTTTGAAGGACAGGCGACGGTATTTAACTATCGTGGTGGTCCTAATTACCGTGATTTATTCCCTGAACCCCCACCTCCAGGTATGGTTCCTTCTTGTGCCGAAGGTGGGGTATTAGGCGTTTTGTGTGGAGTGATTGGCTCTATTCAAGCAACAGAAACGATTAAAATCATTCTCGGTTCCAATCAAACCCTCAGTGGACGTCTCTTGCTCTATAATGCTTTGAGTATGACTTTCCGAGAGTTAAAATTACGTCCTAACCCCGAACGTCCTGTTATTAACGAACTAATTGATTATGAACAATTCTGTGGTATTCCCCAAGCACGTGCCACAGAAGCTCAGCAAAAAGAAACAATGGAAGAAATAACTGTTCAGCAATTAAAGCAACTCATCGATAGTGGTGCTGATGATTTTGTCTTATTAGATGTCCGCAACCCTAATGAATACGAAATCGCGCGCATTCCTGGAGCTATTTTAGTCCCTCTATCAGATATCGAAAATGGCTCAGCAATCGATAAAGTCAGAGAGTTAGCTAAAGATAAAACTCTGATCGCTCAATGTAAAATGGGTGGTCGCTCTGCTAAGGCTTTATTTATCCTTCAACAGGAGGGAATTACTGGAAAAAATCTCGTCGGTGGGATTAATGCTTGGAGTCGGGAAATAGATCCCAATGTCCCGATCTACTAATAGTCAAGAGAACAAACCAGGCTAAAAGTTGAAGAGGATGAGGGAATTAATTCACTCGTTCTCTTCTGAGAGCATCAGCGCTCCTATGTGGTTGGCGCGACGCAAAATTTGTCCGGCTAAAATCGCTCCCCCAAAACCATTGTCGATATTGACTACCCCCACACCAGCAGCACAAGAATTGAGCATGGTTAATAGGGGGGCAATACCACCAAAACTAGCGCCATAACCAATACTGGTAGGAACACCAATAACGGGACAATCCACGAGACCGGCGACTACACTAGGTAGTGCTCCTTCCATCCCGGCGACTACGATTAAAACATCGGCTTCTTGTAAAAGCTGACGATGACTAAAAAGACGATGAATCCCTGATATTCCCACATCCCAGAGACGCAACACCGTAAAGCCACAGAGTTGGGCTGTTACTGCTGCTTCTTCAGCTACGGGTAAATCAGCCGTTCCTGCGCTTAAAATACCAATTTTGCCCTTATATTTGGTTTTAAGCTGTCCTAGAGCACAAATACGGGCTTGGGGATAATATCTTAACCCCTTTACCTCTGCTTGTAACTGCTCGGCGATAGTAGTCCCGATGCGAGTAGCCATGACTAGAGGCGATCGCTCAATCATGGTTTGGATAATCCTAATCAGTTGTTCTAGGGTTTTGCCTTCTCCCCAAATGACCTCGGGAAAACCTGTTCTTAATTGACGATGATGATCTATTTTGGCGAAATCCCCCACGGTTTCAAAACTGAGATTTTTCAGTTGGGCAAAGGCTTGATCTGGGCTGATTTCTCCGGTTGCAACCCCTTGGAGTAAGTTTTGGATAAGGTCAGGTTCGCTCATGTGAGGGCATCTAATCACAATTTCTCTTGGTCTATGTATGATAGCATGATCTCTAGGGAGCGAGTCTCTCTCTGATCCAGTTCCCTTGTGTCACCAATCGATAACGGAGGCGATCGTGTAAACGATTGGGACGACCTTGCCAAAATTCGAGCATCACCGGTTTTAAGAGAAATCCTCCCCAATGAGTCGGACGGGGAATATCTTGGTCAAGATATTTCTGCTCAAGGTTGGCTAATTCTTGTTCTAAAACTTCGCGATTGGGGATGACACTACTTTGAGCAGATACCCACGCACCTAATTGAGAGCCGCGGGGACGACTAGAGAAATAAGCGTCTGATTCTGCGGCTGTGGTTTGGGTTACTTCTCCTTCTATACGTACTTGACGCTCTAATTCTGCCCACCAAAATACTAAAGCTGCATGGGGATTGGCTAGAAGTTGTTGGGCTTTGTCGCTGTTATAATTGGTATAAAAGACAAAACCTCTGTGATCAAATCCTTTGAGTAAAACCATCCTGGCTACTGGATTCCCCGCTGCGTTGGTTGTAGCTAGGGTCATCCCGTTGGGTTCGAGGATCTCGGCAGCGATCGCTTGAGATAACCACAAATCAAACAACTCTAGGGGGTTAAGGGGTGCTTCTGCTTCGGTTAAACCCGCACGAGTGTAGTTTATTCGTAAGTCAGCTACAGATAACTTATTCATTTTCTGTGTATTTTTGTGTTAGAGTTAATAAATCGCTAATTAACTAAGATAAATTTAATAAATATTAACATAAAAATTTACTCAAAGCCTCATAGGTATTTGCTTCAATGACGCAATTTCCGATTTCTCAATCAATCAATTACCCTGCTCCTGTTCCGGGAGAAATCAAGGAATTAGAAGGATTGCTCAGAGATATTCAACCACAAAATCATCGGAAAATAATTAGCTTTTCTCAACCAATAGATAACCTTGATCCTCTAGATTTTTTAGCGACAATCTCTCTGACAAAACAGTTATATTTTTATTGGGAAAATCCTCGACAATCTGAAAGAATACTCGCTTATGGTACCACAAGATGTTTAAAGCTGAATTCCCCAGAGCGATTTAGGCGATCGCAACAATTTATTAACAATTGTTTAGCAGAAATGCTCACAATTGGGGACTTAGAACTTCCTGGTAGTGGTCCCCATTTTTTTTGTAGTTTCACTTTTTTTGACCAACAGAAACAAGGGGCACAATTTCCTAGTGCCACCATATTTTTACCCAAGATCCAAATTTATTCTCAAAAAAATAGCACTGTTTTAGTCATCAACACTTTAGCTGAAAACTTTAAGAAAATCAATCTAATTTTTGAGCAAATTAAAAGGAAAATTAAGAGTCAAAAACCTAGCCGTCAGCAAAATAAAAGTAATCGGCTCAAGGTCCAAGACCAAAAAGAAGAATTTAAACAATCAGTAGAATCAGCTTTAAAATCAATTCAAGAGCGAAAATTTAGTAAAATAGTTTTAGCCCACGCCATAGATTTACGAGCATCTCAACCCTTTAACCTGATTAAATCCTTACAAAATTTACGCCAACAACATCCCGACTGTTATTTATTTTCTCTCAGTAATGGACAGAATCAACATTTTTTAGGAGCAAGTCCGGAAAGATTATTAACTATTAACAATAAACAACTAATCACCGATGCGTTAGCTGGTTCAGCCCCTAGAGGTAAAACTAAAGAAGAAGATCAACAAATTGGCGAATTATTACTCAACAATGAAAAGGAAAGACGAGAACATCAAGCAGTGAGAGAGTTCATCCAACAACGGTTGATTAAACTAGGTTTAGAACCGGAAATTATGCCCATACAATTATTACAATTAGCGAATATTCAACATCTTTGGACAGCTATTTACGCAGAACTTCCCCCAAGATTTCAGCCTCTAGATATTGTAGCACAATTGCACCCCACCCCAGCCGTAGCCGGAGTTCCCACAGAAATTGCTTGTCAGGAAATTAGAGGTTATGAGTCTTTTGAGCGTTCCCTGTACGCTGCTCCTATAGGGTGGCTTGATTACCAAGGTAATAGTAAATTTATTGTGGGAATTCGTTCCGCTTTAATACAGGGTAACCAAGCCAGATTATACGGTGGTGCAGGGATAGTAGCGGGTTCAACACCAGAGAAAGAGTACGCAGAAGTGCAGTTA
>CALGKL010000273.1 GCA_937930495.1 uncultured Gloeocapsa sp. | reverse complement strand
CGGAATGTACAGTCAGATTGGCAAGTTGTAAACTAGTTGCTGCTTCAGTAAGAATAGCTGCTAATTGGGGACAAACCGGATCACCAAAGGCAATATGAGCTACAATACCATCATCAAAAAATGTAGAAACCCGTTGAGTAGTGCGATCGATAAATTGAGAAGGAATAACTAAGTCTAAAGGTTTGATTTCCTCACGCAAAGAGCCTACCGCTGAAGCTGAAATCAGGTATTCTACACCTAATTGCTTCATCCCGTAGATATTAGCCCGAAAAGGTAATTGGGAAGGGATCAGGTGATGATTTCTCCCATGACGAGGTAAAAAAGCAACTGTTGTCTCTTCCAGAGTACCCACAATAAAATGATCAGAAGGATAACCAAAAGGAGTATCTATTTGAAATTCTTCAGTATTGGTAAAAGCCTCCATTTGATAGAGACCACTACCACCAATAATGCCGATTTTTGCTGTTGTCATAGAGTTTAGAGATTTTTATAATGATGAATGAAGTTAAAAATAATTCCAAAGAGACGAAAACTAATCTCGAGATAGAAAAGATTGTACAACAGTTAGGAGAAACTTTAGAAAAACATCGGGGCGATCGCCATATTGTCGTTATCCAAGATTTTCCCGATCCCGACGCGTTGTCTAGTGCTTGGGCTTATCAACTCATCGCTCAACAGTATAACATCGAAACAGATATTGTCTATGCTGGGGTTTTATCTCACCAGGAGAATATTTCTTTAGTAAAATTAACCAATTTACCCGCTAAACGTTGGGATCCCCAAAATCTCCAAGTAGCTGATTTTTCTGGGTATCAAGGTTGTGTACTCGTAGATAGTCAAGGTAACACCAGTCAGCTAACGCCTTTGATCGAAAAAGCCGAAATTCCCATTATTGTCGTAGTAGATCATCATAGCAACCAAGGCGAAATTAAGGTTGAATTTAGCGATCGCCGTCCGGAGATTAATGCTACTGCTACGATTTTTACCCAATATTTCCAGGGAGGTTTATTAAAACTTAATAAAAATAACAAAATTCACGTCAAATGCGCTACCGCTTTGATGCACGGCATACGTACAGATACTAATCAACTACTTCAAGCACAGGAAGAAGACTTTATCGCTATGGGATATCTGAGTAATTACTATGATCCTCAATTATTTCAAGCAATTATGCACTCAGCCCGGTCTCGTCGTGTTATGGATGTAATTGAAAAAGCCTTAAAAAACCGTCAAGTGAGAAATAATTTTTCTTTCGCGGGGGTAGGTTATCTTCGTTACGAAGACAGAGACGCTATTCCCCAAGCTGCTGATTTTTTAGTCACCGAAGAAAACGTACATACTGCCGTAGTTTATGGTATTGTTCACGATGAAGAAGAAGGCATAGAATTGATTATTGGTTCTTTACGTACCTATAAAATAACCCTAGATCCCGATGAGTTTATTAAAGAAGCTTTTGGAAAAAACAGTGAAGGACATTTTTACGGTGGGGGACGTTATCACGCGGGGGGGTTTGAAATACCCGTTGGCTTTTTAGCCGGTTTCAATGACCATCCGGAATATGTCAAACTAAAATGGGAAGTCTATAACTTACAAATTGAGCAAAAATTGCTCCGTTTAGTCAATCCCGAAGACGATGTGATTCAGACAGATTAACCTATGGAAGTTTATTTAATTCGCCACGGTATAGCAGCAGAAAGAGAGACTTATCCCGACGATCACAGTCGACCTCTAGTACCCAAAGGAAGGGAAAAAACCACTCAAATAGCTAAACGATTAGCTAGTCTAGGAGTCCAATTTGAGATCATTTTAACTAGTCCTTTAGTTAGGGCTCAAGAAACAGCAGCCATTTTACTCCAGACAGGATTGAGCGATCGCCTGGAAGAATTTTCCGCTTTAGCACCTTCGGGAGATATTAGCCTGTGGTTAGACTGGTGTCAAGAACACCAACCCCAAAAAATAGCCTTAGTCGGTCATCAACCAGATTTAGGTAACTGGAGTGAAATGCTTATTTGGGGTGAAATCAAAGAAAAAATCAGACTCAAAAAAGCAGGTATCATTGGGATCGAAATACCCGATCCCAATCATTCCATCATCGGTAATGGTCAATTATTTTTACTTACCTCTCCTAAATGGCTTCTCTAAACAAAATTATCAATACCCAAAGCGTTAGGCTGAACATTTTGTAACAAGATGAAAGGACGTGCTATAGCAGGACCATTACCATCAGGATCAATGTTGACTATGGTATTATTGGGACCACTTTGACTAAAGACGATATAACGATCCGCTAGAGGATTGCTTCCTGTATATCCTATAATTTGCATTACGCCATTGAAATTGAGTAAATCTTCACCCGGTGTAAAGTCAGTGATAGTGTCTCCCGCCTCGGTAAGGCGATTATAGACAAAGATATCATTACCAAGACCTCCAGTTAAAGTATCACGACCTGTAGAAGCGGTAATGACATCGTTTCCTGGTGTACCTACTATATTATCTCTTCCCGGTGTACCTTGGAAATCGTTATCAACGATGGTAAGTACGGCGGTAGTTTGTGTACCTAGAGTCGCACCACCGGTGGGGTTAGAGAGGGTGAGGTTAACGGTTTCGTTTCCTTCCACCACAGGATCATCCACGATGGGGATGGTTACGGTTTTACTGGTTTCTCCGTCAGCA
>CALGKL010000272.1 GCA_937930495.1 uncultured Gloeocapsa sp. | reverse complement strand
TAGGGGATGAAAAAGAGGTTATATGTACAGATTACAAGTATGCGCTCACACACAGGTAGGAGACAGACTCGCTTTAATTGGCTCTACTCCTGAATTAGGGGAATGGAATCTAGCTAAAAGTATTGCTTTATACACCGATAGTCGTCGCTATCCCCTCTGGTGGACAGAAATTAATCTCCATCAACCTGGCGATAGCAAAATTGAATACAAATATGTTATTTGGAAAGGAGATGGTTCAATCCAATGGGAATCGGGAGAGACTAACCGTTGGATTCCCAGAGAAACTAGCTCAGAAACAATTATCGTTGAGGATGGTTGGTTTAACTGTATCCAACCCTATCCCTATGGCTATTGGCAATATCCTCAGTCGAAAACTAATCTAACCCCAATAGAACCAGAAAAGACTATTTTAGTGTTAGGAAGTTCTGTAGCACTTGGTTGTAGTGCTTGGTTGCTCAAGGGTTGGGCAGAGCATTTGGGAGAAACCTTACAAAAACGCTATGGCTATCGATTAATTAATCGCTCTATATTAGGAGCAAACGTTAATACTATTATTGAACAATTTCCTCAACTCGTAGGTAACCAAGCACCAAAAGCAATTATTGTCGCTTTATCATTGGGTAATGAAGGTTTTGCTTATTGTCCACCTGAAGAACGAGAAAGAATACAACAACGCTTTGAAACGGGATTACAACAATTAATTAAAATGATTCGTGATCGCGGTTCCCAGCCAATTTTGGGAGGAGTCTATCCCCATGGGGACTATAACCTAGATCACTATTTACGCCTAGAAGCTACTCGACAAAGAATGTTAACCTGGGGAGTACCAGTATTCGATTGGTTAGGCAAAATTCATGATGGGATGGGTAAATGGGGAAAAGGTCTTAGTTTTGACGTGGCTCATCCTAATACTAGAGGACATGAGCTAATGTTTGAAGCGATCGCCCCGGAGATTTTGGTCCAGAATTACTCTCCCAATATTCTACCGCCAAAAAAAAACCTGATCTTTAAGGATGGACCGTTAGAAATCTACCGAGAGCATCAAGGTCTCCTGAGTATAATTAATTATTCCCCATATGAATATAACGTTCATCCGATGTGGACAGAAGCAAGTCAAGCTTTGCAACGACTTACTACAGGAATTTATGAAGACCCCTATAATCGAGATCTTCCCTTCCGTACTTTAATGATTGGAACCAAAGGGTTGGAAAGTCGGGTCAAAATTCCCCCTCAATCTCTAGTCTATTTCCAATATCAATGTCCCCTGAAATCTCGTCAAAGAATAGCGATTATCCCTTTAGGCGATCGCTGTGCTGTGCGTATGGCTTTATACAAAATCGGTTTAGACGGTCCGGCTTTTCCTTTTGATTTAACTCGGACCACTGATTTGGGAGATATCGCCGAGATCATCGCTAATAACTTTGAGGATATGTGGAATCCGAATTTATTATTCTATAATGCCGCAGAAAAAAGAATCTATCATCGACGTTGGTGGGGGTTATCCTTCGCTCATGAAGTAGAAGAACACGAAAATCCCCTCGTGGATATGAGTCCTATTTTCGCTAGAATGAAGAAACGCTATCAATCCCGTGCTGCTCGTTTTCAATACGCCATCGCCAAGAGCGATCAGTTGCTCTTTGTCAGAACCGGAGGATATACTGCACAAGGGATACAAACCTTATGGAAACAACTGGAAAAAACTTGTCAAGGGAAACCTTTTCGACTGTTACTTTTGTCTCCTCAAGAATCTCCTGAGATTAGCACGATTCCCGGACTTTACCACTATGCGATCGAATTTAATCCCGATCGGATGTATGCTGATTTAGGACACTGGTTATATTGTGCCGAAGTTTTGCGTACTATTCTTGCCTCCCTTGGGGTTGACAGTAAAAATCTCTTCTGGTGTCCTCCTCAGGTACCTCAATTAGCTACAGCTGCTCTTGGAGAACATTCCTGATTAAATCTGTAGAAACGTTATCAGTAATTATGGCTTGACCGATGGCTTTAGGGAGGATAAAACGGATTTTGCCATCTTTGACTTTTTTATCACTAGAGAGAGAATTAATAATATCTTCGATATCTGGTGATTCCTCGAGGGTAATAGGTAAACCTGCTTTGAGAATTAACTCCTTTTGGCGTTGATTTTCCGCTGCAGTCCAAAGATCTAGTGCTGTAGCGATCGCTCCTGCACTGATCATGCCAATCGCTACTCCTTCACCGTGGGTAATAGTATGATAACCCGTCAGACTTTCTAAAGCGTGTCCAATGGTGTGACCATAGTTTAAAATAGCTCGTAAACCCGCTTCCTTTTCGTCTTGGGTGACCACATCTACCTTAGCTTGACAAGAACGAGTAATCATAGTTTCTAACCAATCTGGAGCTAGAGCAGACATAGTATTTAATACAGGAGTAGCTTCTAATTGACAGAACAAATCCCGATCCCAGATCACACCATATTTAATTACTTCTGCCATTCCGCTGCACCATTCCCGATTGGGGAGAGTTTTTAAGACCGTAGGATCGATTAAGACCAGTTTTGGTTGATAGAAAGCACCGATTAAATTTTTACCCAGGGGATGATTAACACCAGTTTTACC
>CALGKL010000271.1 GCA_937930495.1 uncultured Gloeocapsa sp. | reverse complement strand
TCAGATTCTAAATAAGTACTTAATTGATGTTGTAATTCTAATAACTCAGAAGTTTTTGCAACATTAATATAGATTACCCGTGGGGGAAAAGCGCCAAACCCGTTAAGAATCACCGGGATAGCTGATTGATGGCGGCTAAACTCTTGGAGTTTAGTGCTCAAATCCCCTAAATTATTTTCTTCCCAGAGAAATGGCGCTTGTAAAGTAATATGGGGGGGAGAATTCAAAGCTTTTTTACTTTGATAAACCTTGGCAAAATATAGCTTAAGCTGATGAGCGTATTCTTGAATTTCATCAGGAGGAATAATAGCCAGAAAAAAACGTCTTGTGATTGTTGACATAAAAGCCCCAGGATACCCCTCCCCTATTGGTCCCTTTCAGCTAATTCTAACCAACGCTCTGTAGCTGCTTCAATTTCGGTTAAGATTTTCGCTAAATTGGCACTGAGAAGTTGTAACTCTTGAAAGTCCTCGGGGGGATTTTGATAAAGAATTTCTTCTAATTCGCTTTTTTCTCGCTCTAATTGCTCTATTTTGGGTTCTAAACTTTCGTATTCTTTTTTCTCTTTAAAGGAGAGTTTATTAGAGGTACTAGGTTGAGAGGGTCTAACAGCTTTGTTACTAGCTGTTTTGGCGGTTTTGCTTTCTGCTGTAACCGTTTTTTGCGTTTCTAAATAAACGGAATAATTACCAGGATAATGACGTAACTTACCCTCTCCTTCAAAAGCAAAAATAGTGTCCACGGTCCGATCTAAAAAATAGCGATCGTGAGAAACCACGATTACACAACCTAAAAAGTCTTCGAGATATTCTTCTAAAACTCCTAGGGTTTGGACGTCTAAATCATTGGTTGGTTCGTCTAAAATTAAGACATTGGGAGCACTCATCAAGATTTCTAAGAGGAATAAACGTCTTTTTTCTCCTCCTGAAAGTTTATGGATAGGTGCGTATTGTTGATTGGGGGAAAATAAAAATCTTTCTAACATCTGGGAAGCGGTAATCACACTTCCATCTGCTGTTTTAACTAATTCGGCGATATTTTTCAGGTATTCAATGACTCTTTCATTTTCGTGACCGCTTAAACTTTCTGAGTATTGATCAAAATAACCAAAAACAACCGTTGAACCAATTTCTACTCTCCCTGAATCTGGGGTAACTTTACCAGTAATAATATCCATCAAGGTTGATTTACCCGCACCATTGCTACCGATAATACCTACTCTCTCTTCGGGATTAAAAATATAGCTAAAGTCTTTAATCAGGGTTTTTTCTCCATAGGATTTGGAGATATTGTGCAATTCGATCACTTTTTTGCCAAGACGAGTACTAGGGGTGGAAATGGCGACCTTTCCTGCTGCTTCTAGGAATGTTTGCCCTTGCATCGCCCTTATTCTATCAATTCTAGCTTTTTGCTTGGTGCTACGAGCTTTTGGACCTCTTTTTAACCACTCTAACTCACGTCTTAATACTCCTTGGTGTTTGCGCTGACTACTGGCGATCATTTCTGCTGCTGCTGCTTTCTTTTCAAGGTAATAAGCATAATTACCAGAGTAAGCATAAAAGTTACCTCGGTCGATTTCCAGGATTCGATTGGTTACAGAGTCTAAAAAATAGCGATCGTGAGTGATTAGTAACAGAGCGCCTTGATAATGGTTTAAATAACTTTGTAGCCATTCTATAGCTAAAGCGTCAAGATGGTTAGTAGGTTCGTCGATGAGCAGTAAATCTGGGGTAGAGAGTAAAGCCGAAGCTAGGGCGATCCGTTTACGATAACCTCCTGATAGGTTACCTACTCTAGCCTGAAAGTCTTCTATTCCGAGTTTATTGAGAATGATTTTGGCGTTGGTTTCTAATTCCCAAGCTCCCGCCGCTTCAATACGCTCAATTACTGATGTAAGCTTAGCCATGAGGAGACTGTGATCTCCCTGATTTTCCCCAAGTTGGGCCGAAATTGCCTCATATTCCCTTAATAAAGCCATTTGCTCACTACTATGAGCGAAAACTTGCTCTAAAACAGTATAATCCTCTTGAAGATCTGGTTCTTGGGGTAGATAGATAACTTTAGCGCCTGGATTGATTTTAATTTCCCCACCGTCAATGGGTTCAATTCCGGCGATCATCTTGAGGAGAGTAGATTTACCGGAGCCATTGGTGCCAATCAAACCCACCTTATCTCCTTCCTCAAGACTAAAGGTAGCATCCCGGAGAATCTCTTTGATGCCAAAATCTTTTTTAAGCGATCGCACTGTTAAAATAGTCATGAGGCAAAAAAGGTATTAATTGTCTTGGGCTTGTTCCAGGATATCCAATAATTTAGTCTCACACTCTCTCGGGATAATATCTTTAAGGGTTAATCTAGTTTTTCCTTTGCCTAAGGTCACGGGGATTTCCTCTAATAAAGCGATTACCTTGGCTTCACTAACCGATTTACTCTCGAGCAGATGATAAGCTTTTTCAGCTACTAGGGTATGGAGATGAGCATCGGATAAATAGAGATGCCATTTAGCCACCTCGATATAGATGTTTTCTCCGATGGTAGCGGCTAGTTTTTCAATAGTTTCGGTGGAATTATAATTACTCATGATTTAACGGAATAGTCAGCGATCGCTGCTATATAGATTAGGTGCAAGAATAATAACAGTAGCCAAATGATACTAAATAATGGTAACCAGGACCAGTCAGAATATTTGAAATTATGGAAAAACCATAACCCTGAATTAGTCGCCAAAAAGATAGCCACATGAAGAGCAAAGTTCATGCGATCGTCTAAACGACGGTACGCGGGATCTCGGCGATCGGGTTTACGGGGCCAACGGGGAGGCATAATTCTAACACCATAGTTTATTGCCCATTATAGCAATAAACTACACTGCCTAGCTCTAGTTGGAATGCTCAGGAAAGACGCGGTGAGGAAGACCATGGGCGATTAAATCGATGGGACATTGATAGGTTTGCTCGATCATCTCGGCTGTAATTAGTTTATCGTGGTGATAAAAAAGACGTCGATTTAAACAACCCACGGTTTTAACGTAGGTAGAAACGGCGCTTAAATCGTGAGAAATCAGAATAATAGTGATAAATTCGTTGAGTTGTTTGAGTAACTCGTAGATACTGTTTTGTACCTTGGTATCTACATTAGCCGTAGGTTCGTCTAAAAGCAAGATACTCGGTTCGGAAGCTAAAGCGCGAGCTAGATAAACCCGTTGACGTTCACCCCCTGAGAGTTGACCAATGGAACGCGATCGCAAATCCAATAATCCTACCTGGGTTAGACTGCGAGTAACTATTTGCTCGTCTTTGGCGTTATAAAATTGAAAGAGACGACGCTTACCGAGTCTTCCCATTCTGACTACATCTTCTACCCGAATCGGAAACTCCCGGTCAAATTCTAGTAATTGGGGCACATAACCAATATATTTTCGGCCTTCTCTAACGGGGCGATCAAGAATAGTTACTTCTCCCTTTTGGGGTTTAATTAATCCCAATAAAACCTTGATTAAGGTGGTTTTTCCTCCCCCATTAGGACCAATTAAACCGATAAAATCTAGTTCATTGACTACTAGGTTGATATCTTCAATCACAGTGGTGGATTGATATCCCGCGGCAACTTCCTTGAGAGTGATAACTGGATTCATGGAGCTATTTCAGGGTATTAGCAAAGGTTTCAGAGACTTCGAGAAGGTTTTCTGACCAATTCGAGGCAAGAGGATCGATAAATACCACTTCTCCCCTAATTTCTCTAGCGATGGTTTCGGCGCTGCGAGTATTAAACTGGTTTTGGGCAAAAATCACTCTAATATCTTCTGTTTTAGCGCGATTGACCAATTGTCCTAATTGGGCTGCACTTGGTTCAACCCCGCCTACTTCAATGGGAATTTGTTCTAAATCGTAATCTAGAGCGAAATAACCCCAGGCTGGGTGAAAAACGATAAATTTACGATTGGCTACACCTGAGAGATTCTCCCGAATCTGAGTATCAAGTTGGTCAATTTCGGCTAAAAAATTATTTAAGTTTTGTTGATATTCGGCTTGATTTTCTGGATCTAATTCTACTAAACCTTCGTAAATATTTTGGGCTTGAATTTTTACTAGTCGGGGTGATAACCAAATATGGGGATCTAAACCATCTTCTCCGTGGGAATGTTGGTGATCGTGGTCGTGGTCGTGATCGTGTTCAGCCATCGGGATTAATTCTACTCCCTCTCCAGAGTTAATGATCACTAAATTGGGGTTTGAGCTGGCTATTTTACTTAACCAACCTCTTTCTAGACTAACGCCTAAAGTGATATAGGCATCTGATTGACTAACGTCTTTTAACTGTTGTGGTAGGGGTTCATAGGTTTCAGGATTACTTCCTGGTTGTACTAAGACCGTTACTTCTGCTTTGTCACCGGTTATTTTCTTGACAAAATACTCTTGGGGGGGAATACTGACGACTAAATCCAGGGTTTCTTCTGATTTGGTGTTTAGGGTATATCCTGTTGCTAAACTTAACCCTAAGGCGATCGCTAATAGGCTTTTAGGCAAGGAAATCATAGTTTTAACCAATTTATGATAATCATTATCATAATAACTCAAGTTCTAGGTTAATTGCGAAAAATGTTAGGATTGCTTAAGAGCAGGATAAAAGAAAGAAGGAAAATACTTTAGATGACAGAAATCGACAGATCTATATCCTTTGATGGTAGGGATATCAGGATCAGGACAGGTGTACTAGCTCCTCAAGCAGGAGGTGCTGTGTTGATACAGTCAGGTGATACCTCGGTTTTAGTGACAGCGACGCGTAATCCAGGTAGAGAAGGAGTCGATTTTTTACCACTGATCGTAGATTATGAAGAAAGACTCTACGCAGTAGGCAGAATTCCTGGAGGTTTTTTAAGAAGAGAAGGACGTCCACCGGAAAAAGCGACCCTAATTAGTCGTCTCATAGATCGTCCCCTACGTCCTTTGTTTCCCAGTTGGCTCAAAGATGATATTCAGATCGTGGCTACGACTCTATCTTTGGACGAAGAAGTACCTCCAGATGTTTTAGCGGTAACAGGAGCATCTCTAGCGGTCTTATTAGCTAAAATACCTTTTGCCGGTCCCATGGCGGCGGTGAGAGTCGGTTTGATAGGCGATGAGTTTATCATCAACCCCAATTATCAAGAAGTGGAACAAGGAGAATTAGACCTAGTCGTAGCTGGTACTCCCGATGGTGTAGTCATGGTGGAAGCAGGAGCAAATCAACTACCGGAACAGGATATCATCGAAGCGATCGACTTTGGTTATGAAGCGGTACAGGAATTAATCAAAAAACAACTAGAATTAATCCAAGAGTTAGGTATAGAAATAGAAGTCAGCGAACCTCCCGAAACGAATCAAGAACTTAAGGATTATCTAGAAGCTAAAGCAGCAGCCGAAATTAAAGAGATTCTCACTCAATATCATTTAACCAAACAAGAAAGAGACGAGAAGTTAGAGGCAATCAAAGACCGAATACTCAACGAAGAGATAGCCGCTTTACCAGAGGAGGATCCCCTAAAAGTAGCCCTGAGCGCCGATGACAAGCTTTTGTCTAATCTGTTTAAAGACTTAACCAAAAAAATGATGCGTCGTCAAATCATCGACGAGGGAATCAGGGTAGATGGTCGTAAACTAGATGAAGTACGTCCTATTTCTTGTCAAGTGGGTATCTTACCGAGAAGGGTACATGGTAGTGCTTTATTCAACAGAGGTTTAACCCAGGTACTCTCTTTAGCTACTTTAGGAACTCCAGGAGATGCTCAAGAGTTAGTGGATGATTTGCACCCTGACGAGGACAAACGTTATCTCCATCATTACAACTTCCCTCCTTTTTCTGTAGGGGAAACTAAACCCCTGCGATCGCCCGGGCGTCGAGAAATAGGACACGGAGCCTTAGCGGAAAGGGCTTTAGTTCCTGTGTTACCACCCCAAGACAAGTTCCCATATGTTTTAAGAGTAGTATCAGAGGTATTATCTTCTAACGGTTCAACCTCTATGGGCTCTGTCTGTGGTTCAACTTTAGCCTTGATGGATGCGGGGGTTCCCATTACCAAACCGGTAAGTGGTGCAGCGATGGGATTAATTAAAGAGGGAGACGAGGTGAGAATTCTCACCGATATTCAGGGGATCGAAGATTTTCTCGGGGATATGGACTTCAAAGTAGCGGGGACCGACACGGGGATTACCGCTTTGCAAATGGATATGAAAATCACGGGATTACCCATGAAAATAGTAGCTGAAGCGATTCAACAAGCCAGACCAGCCCGTTTGCATATTCTGGAAAAGATGCTCAGTGTAATCAGTAAACCATCCCCCACATTATCCCCCTATGCTCCCCGTTTATTAACCATGAAAATTGATCCCGAATTAATTGGTTTAGTGATCGGACCTGGTGGTAAAACTATTAAAGGGATTACCGAGCAAACCGGAGCGAAAATAGATATCAGCGATGATGGGACAGTGACTATTTCCGCTTTAGAAGCTCAAAAAGGAGAACAGGCGAAAAAACTAATCTATAACCTGACTCGTAAACTCAACGAAGGGGATGTTTACGTAGGTCAAGTGACACGCATCATTCAGATTGGCGCTTTTGTTGAGATTATTCCCGGTAAAGAAGGAATGATTCATATCTCTCAATTAGCAGAAGGAAGAGTCGCCCGAGTAGAGGACGAAGTAGCAGTAGGAGATGAAGTAATAGTCAAGGTCCGAGAAATTGACTCTAAAGGTCGTTTGAATTTAACTCGTCTCGGTATCCACCCCGATGAAGCAGCAGCGGCAAGGGCAGCAGCACAATCGAGTTAAAATTGTGATGGGTAGCTACTTAAGGTAGTTTCAACTACCATTTAGAAGGGCAAACCCATTGCCACAAGGGGTGTTTAGGACCGGTTGCTAGGATTTTCTTAAGCTGTTTTTCGAGACGTTTTTTTTCAGCTGGTGCGATTCCCCCCCGGAGGATATTATTACTTTGCCAAACTAACACCGCAGTGGTTATGGCAATACAATAGGAAAGTAAGAGGGTAGAGAGGGGATTAAAATGAAAAGCGTAGCGGACCGCGGTCCAGGTAAAATAATCTCTCCAGAGGGAAATATCATTTCTTAAACCCCAAACACCCCAACTTCCGAAAATCAGCCAACTCAAAGCCACAAATATCCATCTCCCATAGAGATGTAAAAGGAACAATCTTTCTAGACAGTTGTCAAAGTTGGGTTTTGGATTGGTCATGGAGGAAAGGAGGAAAGGAGGAAAGGGGGAAAGGAGCCTTAGTTTTTCGCTTCCATATTGGTTTTGGCTACTTCTTGAAAGAGAACTTCCAAAGCTTTACTAAATTGGGGATCTTGCATTGTACCTATTTGCTCCCGGTTGAGTTGCAGTTCTTTGCGCTGCTCTTCTGTCATTTCCACAACCACATCGGGGGCGATACCTTGTTTATTGATATCCCGACCGTTGGGGGTTAAATATTTGGCGATAGTTACCGCTAAACCAGAGCCATCCCCTAAACCGCGTACCGATTGGACTAATCCCTTCCCAAAGGTTTGAGTACCTACTAATACAGCTCGTTTATGGTCTTGTAATGCTCCCGCGAGTATTTCACTGGCACTAGCGGAACCACCATCGACTAAAACTACTAGGGGTTTATCGGTTAAAGCGGTATTATTAGCACTATAACGCTCTGATTCTCCTAGGCGATCGACTGTCGAGACAATTCGACCTTCATCGTACCACATTCGAGCTATTTCCACGCTAGAAATAAGTAACCCTCCGGGATTAGAGCGTAAATCTAGCACAAAACCAACGACATTTTCTTGATTTAGAGATTCGATCGCTTCTTTCATTTCTTGAGAAGCTTGAGCGCTAAATTGAGTTAAACGGATATAACCGATTTTACCTTGGTCTGTTTCTTCTACTCTTGCTTTAACCGGGTGAATTTGAATACTAGCTCTGATCAAGGGGTAATCAACTTCACTATCACCCCTTCTAATCGTTAGAATTACTTCTGTACCTGGTTTGCCACGGATCAAGCTAACTGCTTCATTGACGTCCATTCCTTCGGTACTAACACCGTCTATTTTAGTAATAATATCTTTAGCTAATATTCCTGCTTCAAAAGCTGGGGTATCTTCTATAGGAGAAATTACGATAAGGTGATTTGTTTCTTCATCTTGGGCGATTTGTATCCCTACTCCGGTTAATTCTCCCGATGTATCCACCTTCATGTTGTTAAATTCTTCCGGATTCATGAAGCGCGTATAGGGATCTTCGAGCTTTTCGAGCATTTCCTTGATAGCTGCGTAAGCTTCTTCTTTGGAACTATAATCACGCTCTAGATACTCTTTGCGGATTTCGCGCCAATCTACTTGGTTAAAGGTGGCATCAACGTATTGACGGTTGACTATTTGCCAGACTTCGTCAACTAATTCTTTAGGACTTTCACGAAAAAAGGCTTGAGTCTGTGACAATCTGATGCCTGTACCCGCTACTGCTACACTAGTTAGAAAGAAGGCTGTAGCCCCTAGAACTAGTCCTCTTTTTTTGATAACCATAACTTATTCTGATGCTGGTAGATATATGTCAATCTTAACTCTAATTAAGAATTCTGCGTTAATCGATAACCAATGTCACGACGATAGTATTTATCCTCAAAATCGAGACAAGCTACACCTTGATACACTCGCTCTCGTGCTTGGCTAAAGTTTTCCCCAGTAGCTACTACGTTAAGCACTCTTCCTCCGGCGGTGACTAGTTCTCCTTCGGGGGTAATTTTCGTCCCCGCGTGAAAAACGGTGACTCCCTGTGCTTCTGCTGTTTCGATACCTGTGATTATTTTTCCCTGTACATATTGACCAGGATATCCTCCTGAGGCTATAACCACACATACTGCTGTCTTGTTACTCCAGCTCAAGGGAGGCAATTCTGCTAGGGTTTGGTTAGCACAGGCTAAAAGTAATTCCTCTAGGGGAGTTTCCAACAAGGGGAGAATCGCTTGGGTTTCAGGGTCTCCGAAGCGACTGTTAAATTCTAACACTTTTAGCTGTTTTTGGGGGGTAATCATCAAGCCTGCATAGATAACCCCTCGGTAGTCTATGTTTCTTTTTTGTAATTCTTTTAGTACCGGATTTAATACTTGTTGCTGAATTTGTTTACTTAACTCTGCATCTACTAAAGGTGCTGGTGCATAAGCTCCCATGCCCCCTGTGTTACTTCCTGTATCTTTTTCTCCAATCCGTTTATGGTCTTGTGCCGGGACAAGGGAACGAATAGTTTGACCGTCTGTTAAAGCTAAGATAGAGACTTCCTCTCCCTCGAGGTATTCTTCGATCACTACTAAGCTTTTGGGGTTAGTTTCAAAGAGAGTATCTACCGCTTCCATGGCGTCGGCGATCGTCATCGCAACAGTTACCCCCTTACCTGCAGCTAATCCGTCTGCTTTGACGACAATGGGTGCGCCTTGGGCTTGGATATAGGATTTAGCGTCTCGGGAATTGGTAAAAGTTGCTCCCCTTGCTGTGGGTATTCCCGCACTCTGCATTAGTGCTTTGGACCAGGATTTACTCGCTTCTAGTTGTGCTCCTTGTCTGGTTGGTCCAAATATTTTGACCTGGGTATGTTTTTGCAAATAGTCAGTAATCCCTAAAGATAGGGGTAATTCTGGTCCTACGACTACTAAATCAATATCATAGTTGGTTACAGCTTGAGCTAGATCGGGAAATTCTGTTAGGGGGAGATTCTGACATTTTGCTAGTTTTGCTGTGCCACCGTTACCTGGTGCTACAAATACCTGTTCTACCTGTTCTGATTTGAGTAATTTCCAACTCAGGGCGTGTTCTCGCCCACCACTACCAATAACTAAAATCTTCACGCTTGAATTATTGCTGTTTGGGTTTGTTCTTCCCTACTGTGAACAGCAGGGAATGATTTAATTATTGCATATTTTCGGTTAATTCTTGTAAGTTTTTGACCGCTTCGTCTTTAGCTTTTTCTACTGCTTGTTTAACATCTTCTACTGTTTCCATCGCTTCCCCTTGGATTTGTTTGGCTTTACCAACAATTTGGTCTGTGGGATTATCGGTTAATTTTCCTGTTTCTTCTTGAATCTTTCCTTCTACTTTTTTACTGGTTGCTTCAGCTCTATTAAAGAAATTGTCAAATAATCCCATGAGATAATAGTCTTGGGTATTATTGGCTAAACTTGGTAAAACTAAGGTGTTCCAAACTAAAGCAGCGATGCAAACTAAAGTGATTATTGATTTAACTAATTTCATGGTTTACTCTAGGTGTAAGTTATCGCTATTGAGGTTAACATATTTCTCAGTTAATTTAGGTTAAATAATCCTTAAGCTTTTTTTTCGATGAGGATACGATAAACTGGTTGATTTTGAGCTAGAGTAATTTGTTCTCTTTCTGTAGCTACGGGAAAAGGATTATAATCTAACCAGGAATGATTAAATTGTTGGTTAAAATTGGGGTGCTTTAA
>CALGKL010000270.1 GCA_937930495.1 uncultured Gloeocapsa sp. | reverse complement strand
CATGCTGACACTGGGGTTTCTAAATCAGCGATCCATTCCTGGTAAACGGGAATAAAGTTACCCTGTGGCGCTAAATTAGTAAATTCAGAATAATCCGGGAAAATCATCGTCAGTAATTTTTATTGGTTCTGTTCTTTCCATTTTAAGTCTGATTGGACGATCGTTAAATGTTCTAAAATAAAAGAAAAAACCGCGAAAATGACAGGGCCTCAATACCAACCATACTATAGCACAAAAGCAGCACAAGAGATTTTACAGATGGCGATCGCCCGTCAGGGGGAACAGGGAGATTTATCTCGAGAACAACTCTGGGAAATCGCCGCCGAATTAGATATTAAACCAGAATATATCCAAGCTGCTGAGCTAGACTGGTTAAATAGTCAACGAGTCAACCTCAAAAAACAAGAGTTTAATCTGTATAGGAGAGAACAACTCCAACAAAGTCTCGTTAAGTATGTTATTGTCAACGGCTTTTTAATAGCCATTAATCTCCTCAGTGCCGGGACGGTATCTTGGTCATTGTATATAATGTTATTTTGGGGAGCAGGAATATCCTTAAAAACCTGGAAAACGTTGCAAACAAAGGGGAAAATCTATGAGCAAGAGTTTGAACGCTGGTATATCAGAGAAGAAGTAAAGCGATCGCTAGGTAACTTCTGGGTTTGGACCAAAAAAACTTGGCAAGTACTAACCGGTGAAGGATAATAACTGAAATAAATTTGTGATAAAAAAGAATGCAGCCAACAGATCCGAATAAATTTACAGAACAAGCTTGGGACGCAATTGTTAAATCTCAAGACATAGCACGTTTGTATAAAAATCAAAATCTGGAAGTAGAACACGTAGTCTTAGCCTTAATCGAACAACCAGGACTATGTCCGAAAATCTTAAACAAAGCTAATATAGATATAATCCGCTTAAAACAACAATTAGAAACTTTTACCAACAGACAAGGAAAACTACCGGGAATAGACCAACTCTATCTAGGACGTAGTTTAGACGTAATGTTGGATCGCGCTGAAGCTTGTCGGATTAGTTGGCAAGATGAATATATCTCAGTAGAACATCTTCTAATTGCTTTTGCTGAAGATGAACGCATCGGTAAGAGAACTTTGCGCAATTTTAATATCGATCCTCAGGACCTAGAAACACAAATCAAAGCGGTCAGAGGAACGCAAAAAGTAACCGAAAAAAATCAAGAAGAACAATACGACGCCTTAGGTAAATATGGTCGAGACTTGACCGCCGAAGCTAGAGCCGGTAAATTAGACCCAGTAATTGGCAGAGAAGAAGAAATCAGAAGAGTAATTCAAGTATTGTCTCGCCGTTCCAAAAATAACCCAGTACTAATCGGTGAACCAGGAGTAGGGAAAACAGCGATCGCCGAAGGATTAGCCCAACGGATCATCAACGGAGACGTACCAGAATCACTGAAAAACCGTCAACTCATCTCCCTAGACATGGGGAGTCTCATCGCTGGGTCAAAATATCGCGGTGAATTTGAAAGTCGTCTCAAAAATGTCCTCAAAGAAGTGATCCAATCCGATGGACAAATAGTCTTATTTATTGATGAGTTACATACAGTAGTAGGAACAGGTTCAACTCAGGGCGCCTTAGACGCAGGAAACCTGCTTAAACCCATGTTAGCCAGGGGAGAACTACGCTGTATTGGCGCTACTACCCTGGATGAATACCGCAAACATATCGAAAAAGACGCCGCATTAGAAAGACGATTTCAACAAGTATATGTCAAACAACCGAGTATAGAAGATACTATCTCTATTTTGCGAGGACTCAAAGAAAAATACGAAGTCCATCACGGCGTCAAAATCACCGATTCAGCCTTAGTAGCAGCAGCAACCCTATCCCAACGCTATATCACCGACAGATTTCTCCCCGATAAGGCGATCGACCTAGTTGACGAAGCAGCAGCACAACTAAAAATGGAAATAACTTCTAAACCAGTAGAATTAGAAGACATCGATCGCCGTTTAAGGCAATTACAAATGGAAAAACTCTCCCTCGCCGGAGAAGAAAAACGCTTAGTAACTAGTATAGATAGAGCAGCCAAAGAACGTTTAGAACGAATTGAACAGGAAATAGCTACCCTAGAAGCCAAACATAACGCCCTAGACGCCCAATGGCAAGGAGAAAAAAAACTACTCGAAGCGATCAATAACCTCAAAGAAAGCGAAGATCAACTCAGAGTCCAAGTAGAACAAGCAGAAAGAGCCTATGAACTCAATAAAGCGGCTCAATTAAAATATGGGAAACTAGCTACCTTACAAAGGGAAAGAGAAGCTAAAGAAGCAGAACTACTAGAACTACAGTCCCAAGGTTCAACTCTCCTAAGAGAAGAAGTCACCGAGGGAGATATCGCCGAAATCGTGGCCCGTTGGACGGGTATTCCCTTGAGTCGTCTGTTAGCCTCAGAAAAGCAAAAATTACTCGAACTAGAAACCCATCTCCACGAAAAGGTCATCGGACAACAAGAGGCTGTGGCGGCGGTAGCAGCAGCTATACGACGGGCTAGAGCAGGTATGAAAGACCCCGGACGTCCCATCGGCTCTTTCCTGTTTATGGGACCCACTGGCGTAGGTAAGACAGAATTAGCTAGGGCGATCGCTCAATTTCTCTTTGATAGCGAAGAAGCATTAGTCAGAATCGATATGTCTGAGTATATGGAGAAACACGCTGTCTCCCGTTTAGTGGGCGCTCCTCCCGGTTACGTGGGTTACGAAGAAGGAGGACAACTATCAGAAGTGATTCGTCGTCGTCCCTATTCCGTTGTCCTCTTAGATGAAGTAGAAAAAGCACATAAGGACGTCTTTAACATCCTCCTCCAAGTCCTCGATGACGGCAGAATCACCGACTCCCAAGGAAGACTAGTTGATTTTCGTAACACCATCATTATTATGACTAGTAACCTCGGGAGCGAACATATCCTTAATTTGGCCGCTGACGACGAAGATTACGAAAAAATGCGCAAACTAGCTCTCTCGGCTTTGAGAACTCACTTTAGACCCGAATTTCTCAACCGGATCGACGATTTAATTATCTTCCATACCCTTAAACGAGAGGAATTGCGGGAAATTATTGGCCTACAATTACAAAGGATTCAACGACTATTGGGAGAACAACAATTACAATTAGAGCTATCAGAATCGGCAAAAGATTATCTGGTTAACGTAGGTTATGACCCGAATTATGGCGCACGTCCCCTGAAAAGGGCTATACAACGAGAGTTAGAAAATCCTCTAGCAACTAAAATACTAGAGGATACTTTTAGTCCCGGCGATCGCATTTGGGTAGATTGTCTAGATAATCAACTCACTTTTCAAACCCTAGCCACTCTCAAAATAGAAGAATCTAAGACTCATGACTTAGTCAAAAATTCCTAAGCCTAGGTACGAAAATTAGCGATCGCGTTTTTAGTCATATTGGCGATCGCCTGTTCTGTAGCTTTAGGGAGATGGTAATGAGTACCTCCTGCTGCTTTGGCTAACTCTTTAGAGAAACCAGTGGATACAAATTTACCCTCGGTATCAATGACCAATAACTTCATCCCTAAAGCTCTGATTTTACCTGCTATAGCGAGTAACTCTTCTTTGATATCGGGTTTTTCCCCTTCGATCGTTTCACCTAGAGAACGAGCTAAAGGAATATTCCCCCGACCATCGGTAATAGCGACGATGACTACTTGACCAATATCTCCGGACATCTGCGCGTTGATTCCTACTTGTACCGCTTGGCTCAAACCATGAGCTAGAGGAGAACCACCTCCACAGGGTAGGGTCTCTAAACGTCTTCTCGCTAGGGCGATGGAGCGAGTCGGTGGTAAAAGCACATCGGCTCTTTCTCCCCGAAAAGGAATCAGGGCGATTTGGTCACGATTTTCGTAAGCTTCTGTCAACAATCGCATGACAGCGCCTTTAGCTGATTGCATCCGATTGAGAGCCATCGAACCGGAAGCATCAACTACAAATATAATCAAAGCCCCGGCTTTTCTGACTAAGCGTTTAGAACGAATATCTCCCGATTCTACGATCACTCTCCGTTTAGGATTACGTTGACGTCTCGCTTTTTGATAGGGTGCGGCGGCTCTGAGGGTAGCATCTACAGCGATGCGGTTAACCCTTCCTCTCGGGAGCATAGGTTTAACGTAGCGCCCTCGATCTTCGGAAAAAATCAGGTTACGACTCCCTGATTTACCCTGTCTTTGGGCCATTTGAGCAAAATAAAGCACTCTCGGGTCTAAAATCACCCCCTCTGGATCAAAGACGAACTCTTCAGGGATATTGGGTGATTCGGTTTCCTTTTGCTCTGTATCCTCTTGGGACTCTTCCTCGGAATCATCCTCGGTTGGTTCATCTTGGTTTGGCGATTCAGGAGGTGGAGGCGGTGGAGGAGGGGTTTCTGGGGGTGGAGGGTCAATCAGAATCGAACGCGGGACGATGACGAATTCTACCGCTTTACGTAAGTCATCGGCGTTGACTTGATTTCTTCCTTCTAGGGCTGCACAAGCTTTGGCTACTCTAACGGCAAAGATTTCGGCGCGATGTCCCTGTACTTTTCCTCTGATGGCTTCTTGGACTAGATAACTAATTTGTTCTCTGGTTATTTCTACTTCTTTGAGCCATTCTCTGGCTAGTATGATCTGGGTTTTGAGATTGTCTAATTCTTCTGTATATTGACCGATAAATTCTTGACTAGAGTTGGTGTAGGCGATCGCCTGTTCTACCGCTGCTACCCGTTGATCTATCCCTAGTACTCCATCGGCGGAAAGAACGATCGCGATTCGATCTAACAAATGTTCTCTGAGTGCTCCTTCTTCGGGGTTATAGGTAGCGATTAAGAGGGGTTGACAGGGATGTTGAAAGCTAATACCTTCTCTTTCGATTTGGTTGCGTCCTTCACTAATCACACTCAGTAACTGATTAGCTATTTGTTCATCCAATAAATTAACCTCATCTATATACAATACCCCACGATGAGCTTTAGCTAATAATCCTGGTTGAAATACTGAGACTCCCTCTCTGACTGAAGCTTCTACATCTACTGAACCCAATAACCGATCTTCGGTTACGCCTAGAGGTATTTGCACAAAAGGTGCGGGAATGATTTCTGTAGGTATTTCTGCGGTTTCACCATAAATACTTTTACTGAGATCATCCCAAGCACTGGGATTATAAGGATCACAATTAAAGGGGTTTTGCCGAATTATTTCAAT
>CALGKL010000269.1 GCA_937930495.1 uncultured Gloeocapsa sp. | reverse complement strand
ATTATCTTCATCGATTGCTAAACCGACAAACCGACCATCACGCAAAGCTTTGGACTCATTAAAATCATAACCATCTTTAGACCAATAACCAACAGTTTTAGCACCTAAAGAAGATATTTTGTCCTCTAAAATGCCGATCGCATCCAGGAAATTATCAGGATAACCCACTTGGTCGCCAACACCAAAATAGGCTATTACCTTACCTTGGAAACTGATCCGATCTAACTCATCGTAGAGACCTTCCCAATCACTTTGCAACTCACCAATATTCCAAGTAGGACAACCGATAATCAGATATTCGTAGTGATTAAAATCATCTATCTCCACATTAGCAACATCGAGCAAATCAACTACCCTATCTCCACCTAATTCTCGTTGAATTAATTCAGCGATACTTTGAGTATTTCCGGTTTGAGTACCGAAAAATAAGCCAATTTTTGCCATTATTTTTGCTTTTAGTTAACTATTTTGCTCGTTTCTTCCTCAACAAATTCCTTAGGTACTATCTGACGACAGTTTAAACAGTACCAATACAATCCTTTAGCTCGAATATGTCGCAAAGGTTGTCCACCGCAAAAAGGACAAGACATAATTAAACTTCCAAAGAATTCAAAGCCCTTTCTACCCGACGGAAATCAAAACCCATAGCTCGTAAAGCGTGCCATAAATGACCTTGAAGGAAGAAGAAAGCTAAGAAAAAGTGAGCATTAGCCAACCAACAACGAGAGGAATGTTGTCCAAAAGGTAACTCTACGGTATCGGCAAAATAGGGAGCGATTCCCAATTTAAACTCTAGTGGAGCACCGTAAAACTCAACGGGATAAGCAAGGGTATTAACCGCACATAAATAAGCAGCCACAAACCCAGCTAAAGCGATACCACCAAGAGAATAGGAAAGAATCGCCTCTCCAGAGAAAATTAAAGCCTTTCTCGCCCAAGGTAAAGGTGGTACGATGATATGCCAGATTCCACCACCAATTAACATTAAGCCCACATAGATATGACCTCCGACCAAATCTTCAAGACTATTAATAGTAGCGAAATGGGTTTGATAACCGTAGATAGTCAAAGGATCTAAAGTTGGTTCCGTGACTAAGCGTACAGTCTGAGTAACACTATCATAGAGTCCACCCCAGTACATAGCTTTAGCTACTAGTAATGTAGCACCTGCACCCAAAAATAAGAGATGGTGTCCGAGAATTATTCCCAATTGTTTAGGATCGTCCCAGCTAAAGTGAAACTTACGTGCTCGACCTTCGGTTTCTTGGAGATTAGCAGGAACTTTGAAGGTATGGAATAACGCACCAGCACCCAAAACAGCAGAAGAAATAAGGTGGATCGCACCGATGACAAAATAGGGGTAGGTATCAACGATTTGACCCCCTTCTCCTACACCTAAACCAAGAGTTGCTAAATGAGGTAAAAGAATCAATCCCTGTTCTCCCATTGGTAGAGTAGGATCAAACCAGGAAATCTCATAGAGGGTAAAAGCACCAGCCCAAAAAGTGATCAATGCTGCTTGGGCTACGTGAGCAGCAATAAATAAACCCGAAAGGTCAGCAAATCGGGCATTCCCTGCCCACCAATCATATTTTACAGTAGGATTATCGTAAGTCTGCATCGTTTTCTCAATTGTCTTAGGACTTATTGCGATTATTTTGCAATAAGTCCAATTTAAAGCTTATTTAGAAAAATTGTCAATAAGCTTAAGTTAAGTTTTGTTAAGAAAGCTTAATGTACCAATTAGACTTGAGTCTAACTGATACAGCAGTTTGGGGAGGTTTGGACTTAGAATATGTGCGCGTGGAGGACCTCCGCATCACAGAGATAAGCGATCCCCGAATAATCATCGAAAAACTGCGCTGCCACATCATCTGAAATCTTCACAGCCATATCCCGAGTAGGGGTGAGGATTTCGATTTTGATATTTGAGTAGATTTCCGAAACAGCAGGTTGTCCTGATGAGCGCACATTGCGACTACCTTTACCGCCAGCGGGCATTACCGTATAACCGGTAGCTCCGACTTCGTCAATAATCTTAGCAATCTGTTTAAGCAACAACTTTTCCGTGACGATAACGAGCTTGTAGGCTTTCTGGGTCATATGGATTAACTCTTAACGCTTTCTGTTGTGATAATTCAAGACAATAATCTATGGTTTTGTTTTAAACCATATTCTTAAGTTTATGCTAAAGGATCGCCAATTCACTACCCTTTATTGAGAAAGATTGACTCAGATTACCGGAAGTATTTGATTAAAAAAACTTATCTTTGCGCTGTGACCACCATTCAAGATCAGATGATAAGTTTCGGTTATCAAAAGATTCAGTAAGTTTGAACCAATATTGTGTCAAAAATGTTGCTTATTAGCCAGGCATTGCATACAGTTTAAAATATGGTGTTTTCTTACAATATAGACTTATGTCTATACATTTGGTTAGGGAAAGCAGCCTATAAGTAATAAAGCATGAAGGGAAAACAATGAGTAATTTTGAATCGAAGCAGTCACAGCCAAAGTTGGATAGGGATCAAGGGTGGGTCGTGCAGGTGTATGACAGTAATCGCCGTTTGCTCTGTGTCTTAGAACCCTCCCACGGTTGGATCTTCTTGCTCGGTTGTAGTCTAGGTTTGCTGTTTTCAGTAATTTGGATTAATATCTCTCGCTATAGTCCCCCTTTAGAACCTATTTCACCAACGGAATCACCTAAATTACAAGTGGATTGATTTGACATCCTCGGGTATATCCCCAAAGAAAAGAAAAACTTATCATTTCAATTTGATATTCCGTTGCCAATTCAGGTTAGAGACTGCAAAAATCGGTGCTTTTTAGGATAGACTTAAATACATAAAAATTCAGGTATTCATAGAGCAAAATACATGAATTTGGAGTACAGCTATAACCTTTCAGCTCTCTTAAGTCGACAGATTTTTGCCTAACAGCTGTGCTGTAATCTGTGCTCACAATAATCGCTC
>CALGKL010000268.1 GCA_937930495.1 uncultured Gloeocapsa sp. | reverse complement strand
GCTCCCGAAGCTTTTACCGAGAGATTAAAGCAACTAGACATCGTCCTGCACAACCAGGATAATCGGGAGCATGACCTATTGGACTCTGACGATTATTACCAGTTTCAAGGTGGCTTAACCGTAGCCGTAAAAACCCTCACCGGGAAAAACCCCCAAATCTATTTTGGCGATAATTCCCTTCCCCACCAACCCAGAGTCAGGGAATTGAGGGAAGAAATCGCTAGGGTGTATCGCTCTCGCGTGATTAATCCCAAGTGGATCACTGGTATAATGCGTCACGGTTACAAGGGTGCTTTTGAAATGTCGGCCACGGTAGATTACCTCTTTGCCTATGACGCTACTACTGGTTGTGTCGCAGACTATCTCTATGAAGGAGTAGCCCAAGCTTATGTTTTTGACTCCCAGGTACAAGCTTTTTTACAAGAGCATAACCCCTGGGCTTTGAGAGATATTACCGAAAGACTCTTAGAAGCCCAACAACGGGGTTTGTGGACAACGGTGACTACTAAAACCCTTGATCAGCTGCGCGCAGTGCTACACCAAGCCGAGGAAATAATCGAGAATTTTTAGTGATTACCGTTACCGTTATTGGTATTGTGGGGTTGAATGACTCCGTAACCGCCGTGATTGCGTACATAGATAACGTTGATTTCGTTGGTAGCACTATTACGGAACATATAGAAGTCGTGGTCGACTAATTGTAGTTGTTCTAGGGCTTCTTCAATGGTCATTGGTGGCATACTAAAATATTTCATTCTGACCACTTCTGAGGGTAATTCAGGGGTGCGATCGCCGATTAGATCACCTGCAACTGGTTCTTCAGTAACTACGTCGGTAGCTTTAACTTGAGCGTGGGTTTTTTTCTCGAGTTTTCTTTCTTTATATTTCCGCAATTGACGGGCGATTTTATCGGCGACTAGGTCTATACTAGCGTAGAGGTTCTCACTACCTTCTTGGGCACGAATTACGGTACCATTGGCGTAGACCGTAACTTCTGCTTTATGTTTATCACTGATTCTGTCGTTGCGGGCTACGGAGAGATGGACATCTACCTTGGTAGTAAGACTGTGAAAATGTTTAACTGCTTTTTCTAGCTTCTGTTGGACATAATCATGGATTGCATCGGTAACGACAATATTGTTGCCCTGAATCAAAAGCTTCATAATTTCTACTCCATTGATATTTAACTTAAAAAAATTGGGATTTGGTGGTTGAGAATCTCTCTGATGTGTTGTTGAGCTAGCTCTTAAACCTTTCTCCTCGTTAAAATGATTTCCTTACCTTCTAGATTAGCATTATGTATAGTTGAAAACATCAGATGCTTAACGTCTCTTTATGTTCCTTTGCATCTTTTGACAATGGTAAGAAAATGTTTACTGATCCAGGACGATTTAGTCCCCTATCCAATCGCTTGGGAAAAACAAAAAGAACTAGTCAACCTCAGACTAACTAACCCCAACCTCCCGGATGTCCTCTGGTTGTTACGACACCCATCCGTGTATACTCTCGGTACAGGTAGCAATAAAGCCTATCTGCTAGACCTTGATCAAAGTGAATATGAGATTTACCACATTGAAAGGGGAGGAGAGGTAACCTATCATCATCCCGGACAAATTATCGCTTATCCCATCCTGAATTTGCACCACTATCGAACCGATTTACATTGGTACTTGCGTCAACTCGAAGAAGTAATTATTCAGTTACTAAAAAACTATGACCTTTCTGCTTATCGTTTACCTGGGTTTACTGGAGTTTGGCTAGAGGGTTATAAAGTCGCAGCGATCGGGATTAAAGTCAAACGCTGGATTACGATGCACGGTTTTGCTCTCAACGTTGACCCAGATTTAGAGGGTTTCGCGCGGATTATTCCCTGTGGTATCAGCGATAAACCCGTAGGCAATTTGACTCAATTTTTACCCCAACTGACTATAACCCAAGTCAGGGATGATTTAGTTCCAGTCTTTGGGGAGGTTTTCGGTGTGTGTTTCTAGCTTGACGATTAATGCTCTAAACCCAACTCTTGTAAAGCTGATTGAGTCTCGTCCTCCTGTTGTTGGTTAACGCTTCCTGAGACGGTAAACTTAACTTCCAGAGTCACTTGGACCTCTGTATTATTAGCAAATCTACTCAGGACCTTGGTATAAAATTGCATCCATTTTTGTACTGGTATTTCTCCTTGCCATTGGATTGAAGATCCTCTGGCACAATCAAGACTATATTCTAGGTTATCTTCAGCAAAGGTTGTGGGGAGAGGATCAGGGTTATCCCTGGTCACAGCAAAAGTTGCTTTTGTTTCTACACCTTGGGCTGAAGCTTTGACAAAATAATTACCTTGCTGATTCCCAGTGGTCAGTACACCTTGAGAATCGATTTCACCACCCGATGCTGACCAAATAATCGTTCCAGGAGCGATTGGCTCCCCGTATTGGTCTAATGCTTCAATAGTAAATGCCTGTTGAGTATTGGGTTGGAGGGTGATCTTGGTTGGAGTAATAGTTAGAGTAGTTAATTTAGGCGGTGCGGTAATTCTCCGTTGATAGTTTTCAGCATCTTCGGCTTTAATAATGTACATATCTGCGGAGATTTCCACTTCTGAGGGACTCAGGTCGGTTTTAAAGATAAAGGGTTCATATTTATCCCCTGCTTTACCTACATAGGCGAAAACGCCATTCTTGACGCCACGGACGATGGTCTCTTTGATCGAGTCACCCGATAGGAGTCTGGGAAATTGAGGTGAGGCAAAAATCGTGTCTCTAATCGATTTAATACTCCATTCGGTAAAAGCAGGAGACCAATTTCTGATCAGAAAGTTAGGATTAATCGCTTCTTCAATCTCCCCATCACTTTTAAGACGTCTGAGAATCAATTTCACCATCGAGTTAGCTTGACTAGAGGTAATCAAACCCAAATCAACCACTCTGAGTTTATTATCCTTATCCAGATAACAGAGATTTTTGTACGATCGCCAAACCGTCTCTTTCAAATCCCTTTCTGCTGACAACAGATTTTCGCTTAACTGTTTGCTTTGTTCCTCATCTAGTTTGGTTTCTTCATTGCGGATATCTTCCCATGCTAATAATCTTCTAGCTTCTTCCCTGAGTTTTTGTTCTGTATCTACATAGGAGAAAATAACCGCACTTTTATAAGTTCGAGCTTGAGATCCAGACTCTTTAATCATTGTCTCAATTAGTTTTAAAGTCATATCTTCTTGACTTGAGTATTCCGGACTTAAAACAGCTAGAGTAATAACGGGTTGATTGGGGATATGGCTGGAAGTTTCCGGAAAATGGATTACCTGAACACCTGATTCACTGCGAAAGACTTTTTGGATTTCCTGAGCAACTCGTTCGGTGATTCTTTCCTCTGAAATACTAGCTTTACGGTCTGCTAAAATCTTATTGAGATTAGGATAAATATTAAAACGGTAACTATTCTGATTAACCGCTAGATAATAACAATTAAGTC
>CALGKL010000267.1 GCA_937930495.1 uncultured Gloeocapsa sp. | reverse complement strand
CCTATTCCCCAAAAAAAAAATTACACACTGCACCTATAGCGCGCTAGTTTTTTTTTCAACAGTAATAACCCGTTAATCAATAATAATGAACCGACTATTGTACTAGGTTCGGGAATCGTTTCACCACCGTTGATATAGAATTGACTTTTAGACCAGACTGTTTGTCCTACTCGTCTTCCTAAAACACCTCCATCTAAATTACCCTGTTGAAAATGAATTCCTCCATACAGTCGGGACATTCCTGCTTCGATTTCTGCATCGGTAAATGTCTCCCAATAGAGAGATACTGGTTGTGTAAAGGAACCTGGAAAAAATCTAGAATCTTCAATGGTTACCCCAAGACCTAGATAGTCACTTTCTGTATACAAACGTAATATTTGAGCTGCTGCTGCACTAAAACCACTATGACCAGAGGTATATTCAGGAAAAGGAGGAGAGGGAGGACCTAAAGGATGTTGATAGGTGACGAAATCAACCTGTGATTCGTCGATTAGCCCTAATCTGGCTAAGTCTCTAATTACTCTGACAGGACGTGCATAATCATAATGTAACTTTGCTTCCCAGGTAGCGATACCTACGTCAAAAAGCGCGTTACTTAAGGGAAAAAAGAGTAAAATATCTTCATCTAGAGTCTGATTATTTCTCTGGGCAATTTCTAAACCAAATTCTAACCAATGACCTGGAGGATAGTAAGTACCTCCTCCATCTTCCCAAAATTCGGCGATCGCTTTTTGTCGATCGGTTAAGTTTTGACTAATTTCTACTACCCGTTCTGCTTGCGCGATAAAATTAGGGTTGATATCTACGCCTATTAAATCTGGACTAATCTCTACTATCGTTCCATCTCGACGAGTAATGGTTTGATTGACTAAATCGACGGTAGCTTGATTATCTAGTAAAAAGGGTTCAGGAGTACCGGGACGAAATTGAGAACTACTTTCTAAAGCAAAGGGTATCACCTCACCCCAATGGGGAGTCAGATATTCCTGTAAATCACTTTCTAAATTATCAATAGGTACGTGTTCCGGAGTCCAACGGGTTAGATCTATAATCTGCTCAGGAGTATTAATCGGTGTGTAATTATAGGGTTGATTAGAACCGTCATTACGTCTAAATGTCATCAGGGTTTCAGCGACGACATTACCGATACCTTCGGGAGTGGTGATGTCTGTAGTTAAATCGTTGGGGTTATACCCATATTGAGTCATCAGGTTAGCAAATTCTGCTTGTTCGGTGGGGAATAATGCTGTTAAGACGCGATAAGCAGCAAAACTCATGGCTTTAGCTTTATTTTCTCGGGTATTCTCACTCTGAGGACGTTGTAAGTTATCTCCTAGAATGGTACTAATCGGAATTTCCTCATAAGCTGACCAAGCATCATACATGGCTGTAGATAAGATCCCATAAGCACGAGAGGCGATCGTTGGTCCTGTTGTCTCGGGGTTACGCTTGACAGCATTTAAAACCTCTTGTACCCAATCTCTAACTACGGTAGTTGCTTCTACTGAGGGTATATAAGATAGGGTTAATAGTAAAGATAAACTGATTATTTTCTTCATTTTCTTGAAAAAAAAGAGATATCAACTCATAATATCTCTAGATCATTATTTAGCTTAAGGTTTATTTGTGTCGAGAATTTCTTTTCCATGCTACTACCGCAGCACTAAATAAAACCGCTATCATTGAACTAGGTTCGGGAACATCTGAAGAACTACCAAAACCGAAAAAGATAACTCCTTCGTTAGTTCCTACTAAATCCCATGTTCCATCAGTCAGATTATAACGAGCAATTCCACCTAATCTTTCATCGTTAAAATAATTAACACTACCGAATAAGGCATCAAAGCTACCATCATTATTAGTATCAACTCCTGTTAAAGCTGAAAAACCGCTATAACCTGACCTTTCCCCCGCTGAAACAGCACCAACTTCCCCTACTACAGAAACATCTCCTGTATTGGCATTGAAACTAATTAAAGAATCGGTATCTAAATCAACTCCATAAATTGTATTATTTACCGAACCCAAACTAATAATAAAAGGTTCTGCTGTACCACTTGCAGCTCCTCTAGCAGTATCGATCGCATCTCCCACAGCGGTATCATTCCCTAAAGGAATAGCTGTCTGAGTATCTATATCTAAACGATAGAGTTGTTGTGTTTGGGAGTCAATAATGGGAATAACGAAAGTTTGACCATTTTCGAGAATATTCAAACCTGTAGAATCTAAACCAGGAAAAGTAGCGATAGTGGTTGTTTCTGCGGTTATTGGGTTTAATTCTAGTAATTGTCCTGATTTAAATCCTAATAATCTTTGATCTGATGTTCCCGCTAAAGCGGAAGGAAGTCCGGATGTTTGTGGTGAGATAGGCACAGCTACTCCTGTTTCCGTATCAATCTCATAGATAAAGTTTTCCCGAAGATCATCGTGTTCTCCTGGTACAGCAGGAATAAAACGCTGTCCTGAAGCATAAATAGTAGCAGCTTGTGCCGAGGTTATACCTGAGATGAGTAAGCTAATAGCTAGGGTTAGAGGTCTGAAAATATTGTTCATGAATACTATGATAATGATAATCATTATCATAATAATCCCAATCAGAGGAAAATTTATAGGGTTTAACAAAACTTAAAATAATGAATGTTGTATATATATAAATAGTCTAAGAAAATCCCCCCAAACTGCGGGGGGGGGAATAAAGGTTGGGGTGTTTTATTCTAGGTTTTGACAGCTTCTAAGCTTGTGAATAGGGGGAGAGGACTTTAAAGACGGCAAAAGTGCTTCTACTGATCAGAACCGGAGGGGGAAGCAGCTAAAGCTTCTAAACGTTGTTGTTGATCTTGAGTAATACAGCATTGTATTACCTCTTCAAGATCTCCTTCGAGAAAGCGATCTAAACTGAAATTAACTCCAAGACGATGGTCAGTAACGCGGTTATCCTTATAGTTATAGGTACGAATTTTTTCAGAACGAGAACCAGTCCCCACCTGCGATCGCCTTAGAGAAGTTACTTCGGCTTGTTGTTCTTGTAAACTCATTTCATAGAGTTTAGCCCGCAGAATTTGCAAAGCGCGTTCACGGTTTTTTAACTGACTACGTTCTTCAGTACAAAATACCCTGATTCCGGTAGGTTTATGGAAGAGGTCAACCGCGGTTTCAACTTTGTTGACGTTTTGTCCACCTGCACCCCCGGATCTAGCGGTAGTCATTTCGATATCTTTGGGGTCAATTTTGACCTCTACCTCATCTACTTCGGGCATAATTGCTACAGTAGCAGTAGAAGTATGTACTCTTCCTCCCGCTTCGGTAACCGGGACACGTTGGACACGATGTACACCAGCTTCGTATTTAAGTTTACTGTAAACACTTTCTCCTTTAATTTCCAGGATAACCTCTTTAAAACCTCCCATATCCGCGAGGGATTCACTGACTAATTGTACGTTCCAGTTTTGGGTTTCAGCATAGCGAGTATACATTCGCAATAAATCACCAGCCCAGATACTAGCTTCATCCCCTCCTGTACCAGCTCTTATTTCCAACATAATATTTTTATCGTCATTGGGATCCCGTGGTAACAGTAGTATTTTGAGACGAGTTTCTAGCTGTTGACTTTTAGCCTCTAACTCGGCTACTTCTAATTGAGCCATTTCCCGCAACTCAGGGTCTCCTGCTGCTTCTTTGAGGACTTGCTTAGCTCCTTGTAGTTCGGCTTGCACATTTTGCCACTCTTGATAGGTATTAACGGTTTCTTCCATAGAAGAACGAGCTTTAGCCACCTGTTGTAATTCGTCAGGATTGGTGGCGATATCAGGATCAGCTAGACGTCGGGTCAATTCTCGATAAGTT
>CALGKL010000266.1 GCA_937930495.1 uncultured Gloeocapsa sp. | reverse complement strand
CCCCGTCCTCCGCGCATATCTTTTTTACTCGGTCCATCTACGGTGGGTTGGGTTGCTGTCATCGAGTGTACTGTGGTCATAAGACCTTCAGTAATGCCAAAGTTACTGTCTAGTACTTTAGCTAGGGGAGCGAGACAGTTGGTGGTACAGCTAGCGTTAGAAACGATTTTATAATCGTTTGTGTATTCTGTGTGATTAACACCCATTACGAAGGTAGGGACGCGCTCTGGATCTTTAGTGGGTGCAGAAATAATCACTCTTTTTGCCCCTGCGGTCAGGTGTTTTTCAGCTCCTGCATAGTCGGTAAATAGTCCTGTGGATTCTACTACGTAATCAACCCCTAGGTCTTTCCAGGGTAATTCTTCGGGGTTTCGCACTGATAAACAGGGGACGACTTGATCGTCGATTTTAATGGCGTCGTCTTTGACTTCTACTGTTCCTTGGTAGCGTCCGTGGGTAGAGTCGTATTTAAACAGGTAAGCGAGGTTATCTGCAGGTACTAGGTCGTTGACGCCTACTAATTGGACTTCTGGGTGTTGCATGGCGATCCGAGCGACGAGACGACCAATACGACCGAAACCATTGATAGCAATTTTAAGCATTTAATTCACTCCGTAAGTAAAAAAAAGAGAGAGTTTAACTCCCTCCCTATGGATGTTATTGATAGGAAACCATGAGACTTCCTGGAGTGGCAAGGTCTCCGGTTAGGGATACCCCACGGTTATTAGCGGCTAAATGACGCACGATCTTGTAAACGGTTTCTACCTCTTCGGTTGCACCGGCTTTAGCGGCTAAATCAGGGATACTCAGAGGTGCTGGGCTATTTTTGAGCGCTTTGAGAATATTACGCTGTAGTTCTAATACGGAAGCCGCAGCTTTTTTACCTGCTTCCACTCCAGGTTGATGATAGGCGTTGATATTGACTAGAGAAGCGTAAAAACTAACGGCTCTTTCGTAGAGAGCGATTAAGGCGCCGACGCGACGGGCATCTACTTTAGGGATGGTAATGGTGACCGAATCGCGGTTATTTTCATAGAGTGCTTGTCTTGTCCCTAGGAGGAAACCAGAGAGAAAGTCTCCTGAGGTGGCTTGGCTTTCTACTTCTATGGATTTACCGTTTCTATCTTCGAGGACTTCAATAAAGGTAGCGAAGAAGTTGGGTACACCTTCTCGTAACTGTTGTACGTAGGCGTGTTGGTCAGTTGAACCTTTGTTACCATAGACAGCGATCCCTTGATAAACGGTGTTTCCGTCTAGGTCTTTTTCTTTTCCTAGAGACTCCATAACTAGTTGTTGGAGATAGCGAGAAAAGAGTAGGAGACTATCTTTATAGGGAAGAATCACCATGTCTTTGCTACCTTTGCCATCACCGCTATAGTACCAAGCTAAGGTTAACAGAGCCGCCGGATTTTTTTTGATATCTTCTATACGAGTGGCGATATCCATTTCTTTTGCTCCGGCGATGAGTTCTCGGATATCCACACCTATTAGCCCTGCGCCCAAAAGACCTACGGCTGACATTACCGAGGTCCGACCACCTACCCAGTCAAACATGGGGAAACTAGCTAACCAACCTTGTTCTTTTTGCAGTTGGTCCATTTGGCTTCCTGCCATAGTAATCGCTACGGCGTGACTGGGGAAGTCTAAACCAAGTTGTTTATAAAACTCGGCTACTTCTAACATCCCGTTACGGGTTTCCGGTGTTCCACCTGATTTGCTGGTAACGATCACCAGGGTACTAGGGAGACGATTTTTCAGGCGATTTAAGACTCTATCTATCCCCTGGGGATCGGTATTATCGATAAAGTGGATATTGAGGGGGGGGAAATCGGGGCTGAGAGCTTCAGCGATGAATTGAGGTCCTAGGGCTGATCCGCCTATACCTACGGAGAGGATATCGGTAAATTTATCTGCTCCTGGGGGTTTGATTGTGCCCTGGTGTACTTTCTGGATAAAGCTTTCCATGGCTTCCAGAGTCTCAATAATCTCTTTTTTTTGCTCTGCTGGTGCGAGATCGGGATTTCTTAACCAGTAGTGACCAACCATGCGGTTTTCGTCGGGGTTGGCGATCGCTCCGCCTTCCAGAGCCCGCATATCGGCAAAGGCTTTGGTGAATTTGGGTTCTAGGGTGCTCAATAGACTCTCGGGGAAGCGCATCCGACTGATATCTAGATATAATTCTAAACCCGGATGATAATAGAGCCAATCTTGATAACGTTGCCAAAGTTCTTGACTATTCATAAGTTCTCTCTATTGATTATTGAAAGGCTTTTCTACCGGCAAAGCGAGCGGTTTTACCTAATTCTCTTTCGATTCTGAGTAGTTGGTTAAATTTGGCGATTCTTTCACCGCGACAACCTGATCCTGTTTTGATTTTCCCTGTACTGGTAGCTACGACTAAATCAGCGATGGTGGTGTCTTCGGTTTCTCCTGAGCGGTGGGAGACGAAACATCTGTAGCCATTCTTTTTGGCTAATTCGATCGTGTCTAGGGTTTCGGTGAGGGTGCCGATTTGGTTAACTTTAATGAGGATTGAGTTAGCTATTCCTGCTTCTATGGCCTCGGCTAGAATTTTGGGATTGGTACATAACAAGTCATCGCCGACTAATTCTACTCGATCGCCTATTGCTTGGGTCAGGAGTTTCCAACCTTCCCAGTCAGCTTCCCCCAGAGCGTCTTCCAGAGAGATAATGGGATATTGTTCTACCCAACTTTTCCAGAGTTCCACCATTTCTTCGGCGCTTTTGACCAAAGAGGGGTCTGATTTAAAGAAGCGGTATTGATTGTGGGTTTCTTTACACATTTCTGAGGTAGCCGGATCCAGACAGAGAGAGATATCATCTCCTGGTTTGTAGCCGGCTAGGGTAATGGCTTCGAGAATTAGTTCTACTGCTTCTACGTTGGATTTGAGGTCAGGGGCGAAGCCGCCTTCATCTCCAACGCCTGTGCTGTATCCTTTTTTCTTGAGTAAAGATTTGAGGGTGTGGAAGGTTTCGATCCCCATCCGAATGGCTTCGCTGAAGTTGGGAGCGTTGTGGGGGGCGATCATGAATTCTTGGAAATCAACGGTATTATCCGCGTGGGCGCCTCCGTTAATTACGTTTAAGCAGGGTACCGGTAGTAAAGAGGCGTTTGTCCCTCCGATATAGCGATAGAGGGGGAGTTTGAGATAGTTGGCTGCTGCTTTAGCTGTGGCTAGGGAAATGGCGAGAATGCCGTTTGCTCCGATTTTACTTTTATATTCTGTCCCGTCAATTTCGATCATTAGTTGATCGATTTCTCTTTGTTGGGTGACGTCCATACCGAGCAAATCCGGTACTATTTTTTCGGTAGCGTTTTCGATCGCTTTGAGTACCCCTTTCCCGCCGTAGCGTTTGGAATCTTCGTCTCTGAGTTCTACCGCTTCTTTTTCCCCTGTGGATGCACCCGAGGGCACTAGGGCTTTACCCGTTGTGCCGTCTTCGAGGTAAACTGTAGCTTCTACGGTGGGGTTACCGCGAGAGTCTAGTACTTCTGTTAGAACTATGTCATCAATATACATAAGGTTACTCCTTGTTGTTTAGGAAATGGCGTCGGTTACGATTTGTTGGGCTTCACTGAGTATGGTTTCTAGGTGTTCTTGACTCCTGAAGCTTTCGGCGTAGACTTTATATACGTTTTCTGTTCCCGAAGGACGAGCGGCGAACCAACCTTCATCTGTGTTTACTTTTAAGCCACCGATGGGAGCGTTGTTACCTGGGGCGTTGGTTAGTTTGCTGGTAATGGGATCTCCGGCTAGGGTCGTGGCTTTGACTTGTTCGGGGGAGAGTTTGCTTAGTCCTGCTTTTTGTTCGGGTGTAGCCGGTGAGTCGATCCGGGTGTAATAGGATTTGCCTAGGCGTTCGCTCAATTCTTGGTAGTATACTCCTGGGTCTTTTCCTGTGCGCGCGGTGATTTCGGCTGCGAGTAAGCCCATGATGATTCCGTCTTTATCGGTGCTCCAGACTCGTCCATTTTTGCGTAAAAATGACGCTCCGGCGCTCTCTTCTCCTCCAAATCCCAATGACCCGTTTAATAATCCCTCTACGAACCATTTAAAGCCTACGGGCACTTCATAGAGGTGTTTGCCGATATCTTTGGCTACGCGGTCAATAAGACTGCTACTAACTACGGTTTTCCCGATGGCTGTATCAAAAGCCCAGTTAGTCCTATTGGTGAATAGATAGTTGATGGCTACGGCGAGGAAGTGGTTGGGATTCATCAATCCCATGCTTGGGGTAACGATTCCGTGGCGGTCTGAGTCCGTGTCGTTACCAAAGGCTATATCATACTCATCTTTGAGTTTAACTAGATTAGCCATGGCGTAGGGGGAGGAACAATCCATTCTGATTTTGCCATCCCAATCTACCGTCATAAAGCTAAAGGTTAGATCTACTTTGGGATTGACCACGGTTGCGTTGATTTTATAGCGCTCGATCAGGGGTAACCAGTAACCTACGTTGGAACTTCCGAGAGGATCAATCCCGATTTTGATGCCTGATTCTCTGATTATGTCTAAATCAACTATGTTTTCTAGGTCATTGATATAGGGACTGACAAAATCGTAGAAGTGAGTTGTACTCGCTGCGATCGCCTGTTCGTAAGGGATGCGTTTTACTTCTTGGTTGTTATTCTCCAGTAATTGGTTAGCTCGCTCTTGAATTACTTTAGTAATCTCTGTCCCTGCTGGACCTCCTGAGGGGGGATTATATTTAAACCCACCGTCTGAAGGTGGGTTATGGGAAGGGGTAATAATTAATCCGTCTGCTAGTCCTTGTTTTCTGTCTTTGTTATAGGTTAAAATAGCGTGGGATACTACTGGCGTGGGTGTATATTGGGCGTCTCCTTCTTCTTTGGCTAGATAAACTTCAATCCCATTGGCCGCTAGTACTTCTAGCGCTGTTCTTTGGGCTGGAGCTGAGAGGAAATGACTATCCATACCCATATACAATGGTCCATCTATACCTTGACTTTTACGGTAATCGATTACCCCTTGAGTCATAGCTATGATGTGAGCTTCATTAAATGTTCCTAAAGCTGCTGACCCACGGTGTCCTGATGTTCCAAAACTCACCCTTTGTATTGGGTTATTGGGATCTGGTTTGATTTCGTAGTATTGTTTTTGCAGTTTGCTAATATCTATCAGGATATCAGTTGGTGCGGGTAAGCCTGCTAAGGGACTTATTTTGGGGTCTTCTTTTGCGATCGCCATATTTTTTTCCCTATTTTTTTTCTATTGATAACAACTTTAAACAATTAACACGTTTTTGTTTTGACCAAAACTTTGTTTGTTATCAACCTAGACAAGAATAACATTCTGCTTTCTTTGTTACTTAGAATTTTAAGTCTTTTTTAACAAATTTTGGGTTAAGAGTTAATTAAGGTCAAAAACGAGTTTAGTTATGATAGAATTTCAACTAATTTTTATTAATAAAATGCTCTGACTTCTATCTAGAATCAAAACTCTGG
>CALGKL010000265.1 GCA_937930495.1 uncultured Gloeocapsa sp. | reverse complement strand
ATGGCAAAAAATACTTAAGCAATTACTGATTTCTTTAGTTGGCGTAGTAACCATTTGGTTATTGTTTAAACCCTTTGGTCATGGAGCTGATGGTATTAGTTTAGTCTTAAGGATTATTGCCGGATTATACTGGCTCTGGGGACCCGTCTATCTAGCGAGTATGCGCAATCAAAGCTATCGTCGCTATCGGTACAGTGGTTTTCTGCGAGCTAGAGTAGTAGATGTGTATATCACCGAGGAACTGATCAGAGAAGAACAAAGTGTTAACCAAAGAGGGGAATTGGTCATCATTGAGAATAGGGAAAAAAGAATCAATGTAGAAATAGAAGACGAAACGGGATTTTACGCTCAAACCCAAGCACCACTCAAACGCATACACAAAGTAATCAGACCAGGACAAATCGCCGAATGTCTCGTCCTCTCCCAAAAACCGAATCTAGCTATTATCGAAAAAATTACCGATATCTATCTTCCCCAACATAATCTCTGGATTGGAGATTACCCCTATCTCAGAAGAGATATCTTTAAACGAGTCAGTCAATCCCTAACTAGAACTAAAACTCAACGTCGTTCTCGATCTTAAACTATAATAATCTCGAAATCCTAGCCTAGATTCATGTTAGATTTAATATCGATTTTTGCAGCAGCCGCGATCGCTGGAGTATTAGTATCTCTATTAGGACAACCCGTTTTACTCGGTTATCTCATTGCTGGCTTAATTATCGGTCCCTTTGGTTTAAACTTGATTCAAGAATATGATCAAGTGCAAATCGTAGCCGAATTAGGGGTTACTTTTTTACTATTTACCCTAGGTGTAGAGTTTTCCTTCAGTGAATTACAAAAAGTTAAAAACATAGCTATAGGGGGTGGAGGACTACAAATCATCCTCACCATTGGGATTACCCTAATCTTGAGTTTAACAGTAGGTTTAGTCACTACCATCCCTGAAGGTATTCTGTTAGGCGAACTAATAACACTATCATCTACAGCGGTAGTGCTTAAAATTCTAATTGAACGTAACGAAATAGCGACTCTCCACGGACAGGTAATGTTAGGGATACTCATTGTCCAAGACTTAGCTTTAGGTTTAATATTAGCGATAATGCCAGCTCTCAATAAACCTGTTGAAGAAATAAGTATAGCTGTAGGTATTGCTTTAGTAAAAATCCTTATTTTTGGTTTAGTTGCAGTAGCTATTGGTAAATGGATTATTCCCCGTATTTTGCGCTTATTAGCTAAAACCGAGAGTAAAGAATTATTTCTTTTAGGAGTAGTAGCTATCTGTCTTGGAATTGCTTTAGTCACAGGAGCATTAGGATTATCTACCGAAATGGGAGCATTTGTCGCCGGGTTAATGATTTCTGAAGTAGAATATTCAGACCAAACCCTTGCTTATGTGGAACCGATACGAGATATTTGTGTAGCTGCGTTTTTTGTCTCTATTGGGATATTGATTAACCCTATTTTTCTCTGGCAAAATTTACCTGTGATTTTAGCCCTAGTAACATTTGTTTTAGTAGCTAAAACAGTTATTATTACACCCCTAGTCTTGTTATTTCGCTATCCCCTCAAAAGTGCGATTATCGCTGGCTTAGGATTAGCTCAAATTGGTGAATTTTCCTTTGTTTTAGCTAAAGAAGGCAAAAAATATGCTCTAATATCTGAAAATCTCTACCTCCTGATTTTAGGAGCAACAGCAGTCACTCTAGCTCTTACTCCTTTTATCTTTCGAGGGATTCCGATTATTTTTGCCGGAGCAAAAGCTATACCTGGAATCAGGGATTTACTCGCGAAAGCAGATGTTCCCCTAGATGTAGCCGAAAATTTACCCTACCAAAATCATATTATCGTCTGTGGTTATGGACAGGTAGGTAGTAATATCGTCAAGTTATTCCAAGAGCGCAATTATCCTGTTTTGGTTATCGATGAGTCAGAACAACGGATTCAACAACTACGAGAAGCTAAAATCCCCTATATCTACGGTAACCCAGCTAGTGAAGCTGTACTAGAAAAAGCTCAAATCAGCGCTGCAAGAGGAATGGCGATTACATTACCCGATTCTATGAGTACTCGTTTGTGTTTAAAACGCTCTTTAGCATTTAATCCTGAACTCGATTTAGTCGTCCGCGCTAACGATGAGGAAGATATTGAGTTACTCTATCAAATGGGTGCTAAAGAAGTTGTCCAACCAGAATTTGAAGCTAGTTTAGAACTTTCCACTCATCTATTTATTGGATTAGGATTCCCCGCTACCGGTGTTCAACAAAATATCCAACAGATTCGTCAATCTCGTTACGCTAGTCTCAGAGGCGATCGCTCCTTAGCCGAGATTGCTCAAGAATTACAAGCAGCTACCAGAACTATGGGTAGCAAGTGGTATCCCCTACCCGATGATTCACCACTAATAGGTAAAACTCTAGAAAAAGCCTACCTACGTCGTCTCACGGGAGCAACCTTGATAGCGATTATTCGTTCGAATCAAGAGAAAATCGATTATCCTACTTCTGAGACTATGATTAATCAGGGGGATAATTTATTACTCGTTGGTGACAGTGATGAGTTGGCGGCTTTTGAGCAATTAGCCCAAGGAAAAGTTAAAATACTCCCCCAAGATAACGACTCTTCTCTGTTGGTCTTGGTTCCCGAAAATAGCCTTATTATCGGTAAAACCCTGAAAGAATTAAAGATTGATGAACGTTTTGGCGTCTCTATACAAGGGATTCGACGCTCGGGTAAGTATATTCGTTTTCCCGATGGAGATAATCAGATCAAAGCCAAAGATCAATTGTTAGTATTTGGTCAATTAAATAAGATCACTGGATTTACACAATTTATCTCTGAAGTCAATAGCGAGAAAAGAGAATGAGCGAGTTAATTAGCTCATTCTACATTCGCGCATTTCCTTAGACTTCCGACTCTAAAACTTCATAACAACGTTCACAAAGAGTAGGGTGTTGACTAAATTCACCCACTTTAACCGAATAATTCCAACATCTCTCGCATTTATGTCCTATAGCTTGTTCAATAGCAATGGCTATTTTACCCTCAACAGAATGATAGGTACTAGAAGCGATCGCCTCAACTCCAGGAGCTAATTGTACTTGAGAAGCTAAGAAAAAATAGCGCCATTCATCTACTCCCTTGGTTACATCTACCAGATATTTTTCTAATAGTACTTGGGTTTCTGGTTCACTACTGTAGAGGATTACTTGAGCATCTAAAGATGAGCCAATCATTTTCGCTACCCTAGCTTGCTCCATAACCTTGTTAACTTCATTACGTAACTCTCTGATCATTCCCCAAGGTTCAGCTAATTCTGGACGATACCATTGGGGATCTAATTTTACCCATCCCGATTCAAACACTGATTGAGTTGGTTTAGGGTAGGGTAGATATTGCCAGATATCTTCTGCCATATGACAAAGGACAGGAGCGATCGCCCTGGTCAAATTTTCTAAAACTATCTGTAAGACCGTCTGACAACTACGACGTCTCTGGGAATTAACCCCTGAGATATACAATCTATCTTTAGCGATATCCAGATAGAAATTAGACAAATCCACCACACAGAAATTTTGAACCGTTTGGAAAAAGCGGAAGAATTGATAACTCTCAAAAGCCTCAGTTATTTCGTTAAAAACCTCTGTACTTCTGTGGAGCAGATATTGGTCTAATTGTGGTAAATCAGCATAGGGGATAACATCGGTTTCCGGGTTAAAATCGTGTAAATTCCCCAAGAGAAAACGCGCCGTATTGCGAATTTTACGATAAATATCAGCCAATTGTTGGAGAATATTCTTACCGATACGTACATCTGTCGAATAATCTACCGAAGACACCCATAAACGTAAAGTATCTGCACCATAGGGAGGATCTTGCTTTTGGTTTTTACCACCGGTGATAATTACCAGAGGATCGACCACATTTCCCACCGATTTACTCATTTTATTGCCTTTTTCATCCAAGACAAAACCATGGGTTAAGACTGTTTGGTAGGGAGCAACCCCATTGGTGGCTACACTAGTCAGTAAGCTAGACTGAAACCAGCCTCTATGTTGATCCGATCCCTCTAGATACATATCTACCGGGTATTTAAGACCCCTTTGTTTAGCTACGGCCGCCCAAGAAGAACCGGAATCAAACCACACATCCATCGTATCAGTACCCTTGCGATAGCGATCGCTTTTTTCCCGATAGGATTCTGGTAATAATTCCCTTACCGATAATTCCCACCAAGCATCAGACC
>CALGKL010000264.1 GCA_937930495.1 uncultured Gloeocapsa sp. | reverse complement strand
CTAGGAATAGTTAGTCCGGAAGAATTAGAGAAGATCAAGGAAATGGCGATGAAAATTAACTTAGCTTTACAAGAATTTTTCAATAATTGTGACATTACCCTAGTAGATTTTAAACTAGAATTTGGTTTTGATGCTAAGGGGCAAATTATTCTCGCCGATGAAATTAGTCCTGATACTTGTCGACTATGGGATAAAAACGAAAAGGATCCCCAAGCTAGAGTTTTAGACAAAGATAGATTTCGTCAAGACTTAGGAGCGATCGAAGCTGCTTATCAAAAAGTAAAAAGTAGAGTAATAAAGCATTAGACTAATTGAAAGTAACCTATTTTTGGTGTGTGGAAGTGCCTAAAAACTTTTTTTTTCTGTTATTGTTTACAGCTAGTCTCAGTACAACCCTCTTGACGGAAGCGAGTGAAGGAAAAACCCTAGCAGAATTAGTCAAACCTGAAAAAACCCTAATAGCGCCGAATCATACCATAATCGAGCCAACAAATAAAGTTGAAATATCCCGAGTTAAACCAGAGCAAACCTTAATCCCACCAAGAGCAGTAGATGATCTAGTCTTGGACAAATCAGGTAAAAAAGCCTTAATAGCTCAAGAGACTACAACGGAAGCCGAACCGAGGGTTTTGGTGGGGGAGGTCAACGTAGTCGGGGTAGACGGGGAACTAGAAACTTTAATCTATAATACCATTCAAACCAGACCGGGACGAACCACCACTCGTACTCAAGTTCAAGCTGATATTAATGCCATTTATGTAACAGGCTATTTTGCTGAAGTAAAAGTAGATGTAGAAGATACTCCCTTAGGGGTAAGATTAACCTTTGTCGTCAAACCTAACCCCATTTTAACCCAAGTCAGAGTAGAAACTGTACCTGCTTCCCAAGCAGAGAGAGTTTTACCAGATAGTTTAGTGGAGGAGATTTTCTCTCCCCAATACGGTAAAATCCTCAATCTCAGGGAATTACAAGATGGAATCATCAAAATCAACGAGTGGTACTCTCAAAATGGCTATGATTTAGCTCAAGTAGTGGGTTCACCCCAAATTTCAGCCGATGGGGTAGTTACCCTGATTATCGCCGAAGGGGTAGTAGAAGACATCCAGGTCAAATTTTTCGATGCGGAAAATGAACCAGTAGAGGGGAAAACCAGAGATTTTATTATTACCAGAGAGATTGAATTAAAACCTGGTAACGTCTTTAATCGTGATACAGCCCAAAGGGATTTACAAAGGGTTTTTGGCTTAGGTTTGTTTGAAGACATTCGCTTATCCTTTAGTCCAGGAAGCGATCCGAGTCAGGTCATAGTCAACGTTGAAGTAGTAGAAGGTAGGACAGGTTCAGTAGCGGCGGGTGCGGGGATTAGTTCTGCTAGCGGTTTATTTGGGACGGTCAGTTTTCAACAGCGGAATCTAGGGGGGAATAATCAGACCCTAGGGGCAGAAATTCAAGTGGGAGAAAGGGAATTATTATTTGATCTGAGTTTAACCGATCCTTGGATCGCTACTACTGATAATCGAACCTCTTACACTGCTAATATTTTCCGACGTCGCTCTATTTCCCTGGTTTATGACGGGGATAAGAGTACCATTAGAACAGCAAACGGAAACGATCGCCCTAGAATCGTCAGAACAGGAGGAGGGATTAACTTTTCTCGTCCTTTGACAGAAAACCCCTATGAACGTCCTAAATGGGTGTTATCTACGGGGATACAATACGAAAATGTGCGCGTTGAAAATGCAAACGGGGAACTGTCTAAGCGCGCGAGTCCCGAGTATGATTCGATTAAGCTAGCTTTTAGCGATAGTGGTGTGGATGATTTAATTACCCTCAGATTTGGCGCTAATCGGGATTTGCGAGATAATCCCACTCAACCTACTAGCGGTTCTCTGTTTCGAGTAGGGATGGAACAGAGTGTACCTGTTGGTTCAGGGAATATCCTGTTTAATAGAATTAGAGCCAGTTATAGTTATTTTATCCCTGTCAAGTTCCTCAATTTTGACTTTATGAAAGATAAACCTCAAGCTTTAGCTTTTAACGTCCAAGGAGGCACGGTATTAGGGGATTTACCTCCCTATGAAGCTTTTGTTTTAGGGGGTAGTAATTCGATCAGAGGTTACGCTGAAGGTGAGGTAGGTAGCGGCAAAAGTTTTTTACAAGCTACTATGGAGTATCGCTTTCCTGTCTATGCGATCGTCGGCGGGGCGATATTTTTCGATGCAGGTACGGATTTAGGGACGGCTGATGGTGTACCAGGAAATCCATCTGCCCTTAGAGATTTACCTGGTAGTGGTTTTGGTTACGGGTTAGGAATTCGGATTCAATCTCCTTTAGGACCAATTAGAATCGATTACGGTTTTAACAATGAGGGAGATAGTCGCATACACTTTGGGATAGGGGAGAGATTCTAAAATGCCACATACCCTGAAAGATACTGTTACCCTCACCGGAATTGGGTTACATTCAGGAGAAGAAACTACGGTTACCCTCAAACCAACCCCTGAATCCACAGGACGCTATTTTCAAAGAGTAGATTTACCCGGTTTACCAACCATACCCGCTGTGGTTGAATCCGTAGTCCAAACGAGGTTATCGACAGAATTAGGCGTAAAAGAAGCCAAGGTAAGAACCGTAGAACATCTCCTCGCTGCTTTGGTAGCAACGGGAGTGGATCATGTCTGTATCGAAATCAACGGACCGGAAATACCCCTATTAGATGGTTCAGCTAAAATCTGGGTTGAAGCAATCAGGAAGGTGGGGTTAACTGCGGTAGAAAGCTCTCAATTGATCGCTCCTAAAATTACAGAAGCAATTTGGCGACAGCAGGGAGATGCTTTTGTCGCAGCGATACCCTCTAGTTATACCTGTTTTAGTTATGGGATCGATTTCCCAAGTCTAGCTATAGGTAATCAATGGTATAGCTGGAATCCTGAAGCAGAAAGTTTTGCCGAAGCGATCGCCCCGGCGCGCACTTTTGCTTTAGCAAGTCAAATTGTTCCCCTACAACAAGCGGGTTTAATCAAGGGTGGTAGTCTAGACAATGCTTTAGTTTGTGACGAGAAACAATGGCTTAATCCTCCTTTGCGATTTACGAATGAACCAGTTAGACATAAAATTTTAGATTTAGTAGGCGATCTCAGTTTATTAGGAACTATTCCGGTGGCTCATTATCTCGCCTATAAAGCTAGTCATCAGTTACACGTTCAGTTAGCCCAAGCTATCAAGGAGTAAATGTGTCAGAAGATACCATTGTTAAACCCCATCAAACCGTATTTACCATCGAAGAAATTCAACGGGTCTTACCCCATCGTTATCCTTTTGCTTTGGTAGATCGCATCATTGAATATATACCAGGTCAAAAAGCGGTAGGACTAAAAAACGTTACCTTTAATGAAGAATATTTCCAAGGACATATACCGGGACGTCCCCTTATGCCTGGAGTATTGATGGTTGAAGCAATGGCACAAGTGGGCGGAGTGGTTTTAACCAAAATGCCAGGAATGGAGGGTAAATTCTTTGTTTTTGCGGGTATTGAAAAAGTCCGTTTTCGTCGTCCGGTTGTGCCTGGAGATCAGTTAATTATGACGGTAGAATTATTGAGTTTCAAAAGGAATCGCATTGCTAAAATGCAAGGAGAAGGTACGGTGGATGGTCAACTGACTGTTCACGGTGAGATGTTATTTTCCCTGCTTGACTAGTTGGAGAGAATCTCTTGAGTAAACTAATTCATCCTACGGCGGTTATCCATCCTCAAGCTGAAATAGATCCTAGCGTTGAGATTGGACCTTATACGGTTATTGAAGATCAGGTAAAAATTGGGGCTAATACTACTATTGGTGCTCATGTGATTATTGCTGGACCGACGGAAATTGGGTCGGGAAATCGCATTTTTCCTGGGGCTGCCATTGGTTTAGAACCCCAAGATTTAAAGTATCGTGGGGGAGCATCTCGGGTTAAAATTGGTGATAATAATATTATTCGTGAATACGTGACCATCAATCGGGCTACCGCTGCGGGGGAGGTTACCGAAATTGGTAATCAGAATTTACTCATGGCTTATGTTCATGTCGCCCATAATTGTGTGTTAGCAGATGGCATTATCATCGCTAATAGTGTGGCTTTAGCTGGTCATGTGGTGATTGAATCCAAAGCGGTGATTGGGGGGGTTTTAGGTATCCATCAATTCGTCCATATCGGTACTA
>CALGKL010000263.1 GCA_937930495.1 uncultured Gloeocapsa sp. | reverse complement strand
CTTCTCCCATGGCGCGAGTACTTATGAGACTGTCATCTTTAGGGGGGAGAATCTCTTCATTAGAGATCGGATTATCCTCAAAACCTCCTTCTTCTCCTAGTGCTAGGGTGGTTATTTCTATGCTTGAATTATTAGTATCATCTACTTGTAACATTACTTTCCCAAAATCATCGATTACTTTTGCTCCTTGTGCTTCATAAAGCTTCACTATAATAATATTAGCATTATTGGCCAATTCTTGCCAATTATCCACTAAAGGAATAGTCAGATTTTTGGCGGTTTCTCCCGGTTGAAAAATAAGCAGTTCATCTAGGGGAATTAAAGGATATTGACCTCTATCTACATCAGCAAAACTAAAATATCTGACTGTAATAGGTTTTTGACTACTTCTATTGAGTGAAACGGTAAAATCTATTTGGTTGTCCTTCACCAATCCATCCCCAATACTCATCTCTACTCTGGGTGAGTTGGCGTTAATAATTGGTTGAAATGTTCCGTTTTGTTTGATTGGTTTATTGAGAATTCCGCCTATACCAAGATAACTAACTGCACGGGAATTAAACTGAGCATTTTCTGGCTCTGATAATTGTATGGCAAAGGTTTTGGGATTATCTAGTCCTTGATTAGCTAATATTTCTACCCTGATGGTTTGGGTTATTTCTCCTGGTGCAAAAGTTAATATACCTTCAATAGGGGTAAAGTCTTGCTCGGGTTGAGCTGACAGAGGTAATGTTTTATATTTAACGGTTACTGGCTCTTCACTTGGTGCTGTTAAAGATACGGTGAATTCTAATTGATTATTGTTAGCAGTTGGTAAAGTTATTTGATTATTAGCAATAGAAATAATTGGTTGCTCTACTGGTAGATGTATTGGGGTTTCATCTTTGATAGTAACCATCGCCACATCATCAGCGATTATACCGTTATTTGGATTAAAAATTTTAACTCCAAAGGTTTTATCTCCTTCAGGAATATTGTCGTTATTGATATCAATAACTATCTGTTTTTTTGTTTCCCCACGTTCAAAAGTTAATCTACCTTGTTGGGGAAGATAATCTCGCCAACCCACTGCTTGATTGTCATAACCAAAGGTAAAATATTTTAAGGTAACTTTTCTATTATGGTTATTTGCTCTATCTAAAACGACATTAACCGTTACTCTACCTTCCTCCTCTAATACTTCCGCGTCTTCCAGGTAAATACGAGGTAAATTGTTGAGTTTTATATTACTTATTTGTTCGGTAAATAGTTCAAAAGGATGCTCTACCATGACTAAAAACCTGGACTTTTTTTTGGGGTATTTTTATTGTACAGGATAAATAAAAATTTTTGTGGCGTTGTTAACATATTTAAACTTCTAAATATGATATGGTAGAATGTTTGTAAAAAATTAACAGTGTTTAGAGAACTCTTCTCTCTCTAGATATAGCAGCAAAGGAGTTAAGCACAGGTGGTTACAGAGATTAAATCCCCACAAAACTATGAAAATAAAACCCAGGAAATAGCCAAACAACTATTAGAGACGAGTAGGGAAAAACGCTCATTTTTAGGGAGTATTAATTTAGAGGATAAATTATTAGGGTGGGCGATGAGTAACCCTAATCTACGTGTACAGTTGTTTAGGTTTATCGATGCTTTACCCGCTTTGCAGAGTAAGAGAGAAATAGCACGTCATCTACAACAGTATCTAGGGGATGAGTCGGTAGAGTTACCAGGAGCCTTAAAAAGTATTCTTAATTTTACTGATGCTAACTCAGCACCTGCACAAATAGCAGCGGCGACGATTACTAAATCGGTAGAATCTCTAGCTTATAAATATATCGCGGGAGAGAATATTAAAGAGGTAATTAAAACCGTAGAGCGTCTGCGTCGGGAAAAAATGACGTTTACCATCGATTTACTCGGAGAAGCGGTAATTACAGAGGTAGAAGCGCAATCGTATCTGAATAGATATCTAGAATTAATCGAAATTCTGAGTGAACAAAGCAAAAAATGGTCAAAAGTTAGGGAAATAGATGAAGCTGAGGGAGAATCTTTAGCAAGAGTCCAGGTTTCAGTCAAATTAACCGCATTTTACTCTCAATTTGATCCAATTGATCCGGTGGGAAGTAGAGAAAAAGTGTGCGATCGCCTGCGGATTTTATTAAGAAAAGCCAAAGAAGCAGAAGCAGGGATTCACTTTGATATGGAACAATATCAATATAAAGATCTAACCTTCTCTATTCTCAAAGATTTACTCTTAGAAGCAGAATTCCGTGACCGTAGAGATATCGGGATGACGGTACAAGGATATTTGAGAGATTCCTATCAAGATTTAGAAGGATTAATCCAATGGGCAAAAACTAGAGGCACACCAGTAACAGTAAGATTGGTAAAGGGTGCTTATTGGGATCAAGAAACGATTAAAGCGCAACAAAATCATTGGCCACAACCGGTATATAACGAAAAAGCAGCCACAGACCAAAACTTTGAACGCTTGATTCAACTATTGCTGGAAAATCATCAATATCTGGATGCAGCGATTGGCTCTCATAATGTGCGCTCCCAAGCTAAAGCAATAGCGATCGCCGAAAGCTTAAATATACCCCGTCGTAGTTTTGAGATGCAAGTCCTCTATGGGATGGGAGACGCCCTAGCTAAAGCTTTAGTTAAACGTGGACACCGTGTCAGAGTATATACCCCCTACGGCAATCTCTTACCCGGTATGGCTTATTTGATTCGTCGGTTATTAGAAAATACCGCCAATAGCTCATTTTTAAGACAGAGTCTAGAAGATAAACCCGTAGCCGAATTAATCGCGCCACCGGTAGTAACTAAAGTAGAAACAGATCGGAAAACCCCGGAAGGGGTCTATACAGGAGCAGCTGATACGGATTATAGTAACCAGAAATTGCGCTCTCGGGCAGAAGAAGCCTTAACCGAGGTCAAAGCATCTTTAGGGAAAACCTATTTACCCCTAATCAATGGCGAATACGTTAACACGATTAACGTCATTGATTCGGTCAATCCGAGTAAACCAACAGAAATAGTGGGCAAAATCGCTCTCATCGATGTCAATCAAGCGGAAACAGCCCTACAAGCAGCAGTAGCAGCTTTTCCCGCTTGGGCAAAAACCCCAGCAAGTCAAAGAGCAGCAATTCTGCGTAAAGCGGCGGCCATCATGGAGAGAAGACGTTATGAGTTAGCCGCGTGGATTTGTTTAGAGGTAGGTAAAGTCTTACGTCAAGCAGATGCAGAAGTATCCGAAGCGATCGATTTCTGTAACTACTATGCAGCGGAAATGGAGAGACTAGATTTAGGTTATAACTATGACGTTGCCGGGGAAAATAACCGTTACGTTTATCAACCTCGGGGAATCGCCGTAGTTATCTCTCCCTGGAATTTCCCCTTAGCGATCGCTACGGGGATGACGGTGGCTGCTTTAGTTACGGGTAACTGTACTCTCCTGAAACCGGCAGAAAATTCCTCGGTTATTGGCGCTAAAATCACCGAAGTGTTAGTGGAAGCGGGTATTCCTCCTGGAGTGTTCCAATTTATTCCTGGAAAAGGCTCTCAAGTAGGAGCGTATCTAGTTAAACATCCCCAAGTACACCTGATCGCTTTTACCGGTTCTCAAGAAGTAGGCTGCCGCATTTATAACGAGGCCTCAATACTACAGCCGGGACAAAAACACCTGAAACGGGTGATCGCGGAAATGGGGGGCAAAAACGCGATTATCGTCGACGAAAGCGCGGATTTAGATCAAGCAGTGGTCGGGGTGGTACAATCAGCCTTTGGTTATACAGGACAAAAATGCTCTGCTTGTTCTAGAGTAATTGTGCTAGAAACGATTTATAAAGCCTTTTTAGAACGACTAACCGAAGCGACAAGATCTTTAAATATCGGACCAGCGGAATATCCTAGCACCCAAGTAGGACCAGTGATCGACGCTAGCGCACGCGATCGCATCTTAGCATATATCGCTCAAGGCAAAACCGAAGCGACCCTATTGCTGGAAAGGGAAGTACCTACAGAAGGTTACTTTGTCGGTCCGACGATCTTTGCTGATGTACCCCCTGATGGGACGATCGCTCAAGAGGAAATCTTTGGACCGGTATTAGCGGTGATTAAAGTTAAAGACTTTCAGGAAGCGTTAGAGGTAGCCAACGGGACAAATTACGCTCTCACAGGTGGTTTATATTCCCGTACCCCCGAACATATAGAGCTAGCTAGTCGAGATTTTGCCGTCGGTAACCTCTATATCAACCGTAACATCACCGGGGCGATCGTAGCTCGCCAACCCTTTGGTGGGTTTAAACTCTCAGGGGTAGGTTCTAAAGCTGGAGGACCTGATTATCTGTTACAATTCCTTGAACCAAGGGTAATTACTGAAAATATCCAGCGTCAAGGTTTTGCCCCTATTGAAGGAGCAGAATAATTTAATGTAGGGGCCACCAGGATACCTTATCTCTGGTGGCTCCATAGACTTCTTTAAGACCTTCAGGATCGATAATTGTAATCAAATCCCCGTTGGTTTGTTTAGTAGATTTTTGTTTGAGTAAACCGATTTTAGTCATTCCCTTGAGCACTTGTTCAACGGTGCGATGATTGAGTTGACAAGCACGAGCAATGATATCTATAGCTAGGTCAAATTCATAAACTCCTTTCGGGTTAGGTTGATTACCTAGTGCTTTTTCTTGGTAGATGAGAGCACGTAATAAAGCTGCTACTGCTTGAGGAGGATAGTTGCTACAGTTGAGGAGATGATATTGGAATTTTTCCCGCAATTCAAAAAGGAGATGATAGCGATCGCGCAGTTGTTTGCTCTCTTGGTAAAGTGTGGCTAAATCGCCTACGGGCATTTTAATTACTACGGTCGTCTTATAAGCTTCAACCAGACTAGGGAAGGCGCGGGCCACTAGCCCATAACCAAAGTCCAGATTACGCATTCCAAAACAGCTATTCCCATAGGTAATGCTAATAATGCGATCTAAAGGGGTAGAACGAGTAATAATTGGTCCCCCCTCTAAAACTAGGTAGAGATGTTCTAAAGAGGTCTCGGGACGAAAAGCGGTATAAACAGGACGATTAGAATAGAGTTTTTCTAAAATCCACTGACAAGATGCTAGTTTTGTCATCAACCAATCTGCATCTAAATCTCTGAACAAAAAATTATGTTTAATTAATTGTTCGAGTTGTTCTGCCCTCGGTGAATGATTGGTTTGTTCTAGCATAGGTTACTAATCACAGTGACACTTTCATTTTAACATTACACTTGCTAATAAATCCAAAATGAGTTTTAATACATTTACGCTTTAATTTAAATTGTTGTGTATGAAGATAGGGTTATTGTTTTCTCGTCTCTTGCGCAGGAAAAAACTACGTTTGGGTTTATTGGGTTTAATTGGTCTAGCCATAGTCTTGACTAGTACAGGGACAATACAGTACTTAGATTCCGAACTGTCGTGGCAGGGATGGCTAGCGATCGCCGTGACCCTAATCACCTTTAGTGGTAACGCCCTAACCCAGATCCCAACAGAATTAATCTTTCTTGGCGGGTTAGGCGTTTTATTATTTACAGGTGTGCTTCCGGAGAAAGACGCTCTAGCCGGGTTTAGTAACT
>CALGKL010000262.1 GCA_937930495.1 uncultured Gloeocapsa sp. | reverse complement strand
AAATGGCAATTAAATTATTAGTACTAGATATTGATGGCACGATCGTCGGCGAGAGTAATCAAATCAGAAAATCAGTAAAATTAGCGATCGAAGCAGCCCAAAAACAGAATATACAAGTAACTCTAGCCACAGGGAGAATGTATCGTTCCGCTTTACCCTATTATGAACAGATAGAGACTAACTTACCCCTGATAGCCTATAATGGAGCCTGGATTCAAAATCCCGATAGTGAGGAAAAACGGCACTTACCCATAGCCAAAGAAATAGCCCTAGAATTATTAAATTATTTTGAATCACCCAAGATGAATACCTACTTCGGGGTTCATTGTTATTTAGAAGATCAACTCTATGTCAAAGAAATAACCCCCTCTACCCAAGAATACGCCGAGCGATCGCAAGTTGACGCCATACCCGTGGGGGATTTGCGCCAAGTACTGCAAGCTAATCCCACCAAAGTGCTAGCTATAGCTCATCAACCCAACATGGTTAAAAAATATTTTCCCGAATTAAAAGAACGCTATAGTACGTATCAAGTACATTTGACCCAGTCAGCCGACAATCTTCTCGAAGCAATGCACCCCCAAGTTAATAAAGGTACTGCTGTACAATATTTAGCCGAAAAAGTACTAGGAATTACTAAAGAAGAAGTAATGGCGATCGGAGATAATTTTAATGATTTAGAAATGCTTCAATACGCAGGTTTAGGGATAGCCATGGGAAGCGCTCCTTTAGAAATTAAAGAAATCGCTGATTGGGTAGCACCAGACGTAGAAGCAGACGGTGTTGCCGTAGCAATTCATAAATTTTTAGAGAAACAAAGTTAACCAACATTGCGTCTAGGAAATCAAACAGTTATTACCTAGGAGCAAAAATGTTTAACAACCAGATAGCTAAACTATCCGCCACCTCTGTCATAGCCATCAGTCTAACCGTCGTACCTTTCGGTGTTATTCAGGCTGAAACTTCGGCTTCAACTACCAATAATGTTTACCAAGCTCGAATTTATAACCATAATATCCTTCCTTCAGGAACAACTATCCCCTTAAAATCCCTAGATGGTGACAAAATCTTACTGTTACCTGGAGAATCTCTGACAATTACCCTGACAGTATCTCAAGATATCAGCAATAATCAAGGCAGAGTAGTTATCCCTAGGGGTGCAGAAGTATCCGGAAGACTCGAACCAGATGGCAATGGTACTCGTTTTATCGCTGAATACCTCTATTTACCCAATGGTGACAGCTACCCTATTGACGGTGTTTCCCGAGTCGTTACCCGTAGAGAAATCATCGAAGCAGGATCTAATAATCGTGCTATCTTACAAGGAGCGGTAATTGGAGCTTCTGCAGCGACATTAATAGCAGGTATCACAGGAGATCGAAAAATTCGCGCACCAGAGGTCCTCGGCGGAGCAGGATTAGGGGCTCTTATCGGTTATGCTTTTAGAGGTGGTCAACGTTCACAAGAATTAATCTCCATCAATCCTAACCGGGATTTGGATATTACCCTTCGTTCTGATTTAGTTGTGGAAAGAATTCGCTAATCTAGTTAGCTTTTAACAATTCTTGATTGGCGTATAATCCTTATACCTCCCCACAAAACCAACCCAGCGATCCCAAAACCAACTAGTAAATCCGGAATAGCTGAATTAAAGACAGCAACTAATATACCGGCGATCATCACGCTGATGTTAGCAATCACATCGTTTTGGGAAAATATCCAACTCGCGCGCATGTGTACTTCATCTTTCCTGTGTTTAGAGATCAACCATAAACAATAAATATTGGCCATCAAGGCAATTAGGCCAATTTTACCCATTAACCAAAATTCAGGAAGACTATCTAACCAAAATTTCCTAAGGACGTCCAATAAGACTAGAAAAGCTAGAGTAATTTGAAAAATACCGCTTAAGTAAGCAGCGCGAGCCTTCTGAAAGTGCTCACGACCTACTGCCAACAAGGAGATTCCATAAACGATCGCATCGGCTAACATATCCAGAGAATCAGCGATTAGTGCTGTTGATTGGGCGATAACTCCCGTTAAGCTTTCCAGCAGAAACATAGTCAAATTAACCAACAGAAGTATCCGTAGGGTTTTCCGTTGTTGGGCATTTTTTGCTTCTACTTGACAACCGCAACCAGACATAATCTTATCTTAAACTCACCATAGCCAATATCCTACACCGTTTCTCAATCAAGTGTAGGATAATCTGGGTTTAAAATAATTTATGGTGTAGCCAGATACTATCGCGCTGGTGAAAGTAAATAGGTTCGTTTCCCTCTAAAGCAATTGCCCTATTAAAAGACTCGATGGCGTTACCATAGGCTCCCATTTCTTTCAAAACTAAGCCTCGATTATACCAAGCTTGATGATAAGTAGGTAAAAGGGCGATCGCCCGGTCATAAGCTGCATAGGCTTCCCCTAAACGTTTTAATTCACAGAGAATATTACCTAAATTATTCCAAGTCTGGGGAGAATTAGGCTCAAGGGCGATCGCTTGTTGATAGGCTTCTAAAGCTGCTCGATATTGCTTTTCTTGACTAAGAATATTCCCCTGTTCGTGCCAAAATTGTGCATTCATCTGATTTCAATTACACTATTTCCACATTAACTACTTCTGAGTCTTCTTTTTTCTGACGGCGATTGCGGTATTCCATCACTAAGTCTGTAAATTCACTCAACAGAATAGTAACGACCATACCATCATCTAACCAGCCCAACATAGGTAAAAAATCAGGAGCAATATCTACGGGGGTCACTAGATAAAACAAAGAGCCAAGAATCACCAACCAACGGTATTTAGAGTTGCGAATATTTTTGCCAAACCAGTTAAGCAGAAGTTTGAGGATTGCTTTCATTGCCGTACCTTATTTCTTTTAATAACTTTATTTTGACAGTTTTTTTCTCAGGGAAATAGTGTAGATACTACGTTAAATAAGTACGGTTTTACTAAGTATTTAACTCGAGCTAGGCAATAGTAAGACTTGATTTACCGGTGCTTAGGTGTTTATAACCCCCTCAGACTGGGCGCTCTGAGCGCCCTGACGAGCAAATTAACTTAAAGAGGTGCAACCTGAATTTCAATGGTTGCTGAAACTTCAGGGTGTAACTTGACCTCGGCTTGATAGAAACCAATTTTATTGATATCAGGGATAGTGATACTACGTCTATCAACCTCTTGGTTAGTCATATTTTTGATCGCTTCAGCTACGTCTTGGGTAGTGACTGTACCAAAAATAGCCTCATTTTCACCCATTTGCTTACGTAAAATAAAACGTCCAATGGTTTCTAAAGCGGTTTTCCGCGCTTGTGCTGCTTGTTTTTCCGCTAGAATGCGTTGGCGTTCTTTTTCTTTTCTTTGTTCAACTTGTCTGAGTACCCCAGGAGTCGCTAAAATAGCAGAACCTGTAGGAATCAGATAGTTACGCGCATAACCAGGTGCTACATCTACTAAATCCCCTCTTTTACCTAGTTTATTTACGCCTTTGTTTAAAAGAACTTGTATTTTTTTCGCCATGGCTATTATCTTCCTCTTAATCGATTTGTCTAATCAGACAAAGTCCCTATTATAACTTATTTTGCTTGGAAAAAGATTTTAAATCTTATGGCAAAGGGTTTTTCGCAGAATAAAAATATTTAGTCAAAATTATACACATTTATACGTTTGGGGAGTATAATGATTGGTATGACTAAATTATCAATCTCTGAAGCTTTAAGTATCTACTCAAACACTAAGAAGGTGGGAAGCTTCTG
>CALGKL010000261.1 GCA_937930495.1 uncultured Gloeocapsa sp. | reverse complement strand
AGAAAAAGAGGAAAAAATACCCCAACCCGAAGGTTATCGCGCCGTTGTGACTTGGTCAGAAGGTTTGAGTGTGAGATCCGAGCCTGATCCTAATTCTGAACGTCTCGGTGCAGTAGCCTATAATCAAGAGTTAATCGTACTCGGGACTAATGCTGAGCAAACTTGGCAAAGAATTACCGTTCCTGGTACTAATTTAGAAGGCTGGGTTAAAGCGGGAAATACCAGCAGAATCGATTAATTTTTCGGCCTATTACCAGAGAGTCTTTATATTTAATCGCTTTTCCTTGTTGCCTAAAGCGCAAGCCTTGCGCCTTAGACGAGATGAATCTTTTTTGTAATTACTCACAGGACAAAATAATGAGCTGTCTGCTTTGTAGCGATCGCACTAGGTCTAGATTCAGTTGGGGAAGTTCTTTTAACAGTTGTCCTACTCTACTAGGTTTAGCGGTACAATTTTCTAAAAATTGGTACTCTAACTCACTGAGTTGGACATATTCATAATCATAGTTAAATAAACTGTGACTAGGCCAACCCTCTAGACAGGGATTTAATTCTACTAGTGCATTAATTAATTGTTGATCATCTGACCAGTCTATTTTAACTAGGGGAGGACGGGCTAGGAAAAACTCGTAATGAGATATTTCTGGATCTAATAATTCGATTAAACGGTAACGTTGAAGATCGCTTAATCCTTCACTTCGTCTCATTAATTCTGGGGAAGTACCTAATAACCTCTCTAAATTCCAGTAACGAGGATTGGAAAAGCCCACAAAATCTAAACCCGAAGCTTCAATCAAATCGAACAAGGTTTCGATATTGTAATCAACCTCCACAGGATGTAGATACATATCAGCAAAACAAGCATCCCGTTGATTTTCCAAAGCCCAACGCTGTTTTTCTCGGATAACCAAGGGGTTATCAGCAGGGAGATGAGCGAAGATTTCTCGACCTATTTTGACTCCTTCACGATAATCTTCGCGGTTATCCCCCTGTAATAGAGCGATCGCCTGCTGCATTAATTGTATTTCGCGGCGTCCTAATTCCGAGTAGACAAAAATGTGCATTATCCCACCTGGGGCTAATTTCTCACTCAAAGCTTGAATCCCCGCTACGGGATTAGGGAGATGATGTAAAACTCCTACACAGTTAATTAATTCAAATTCACCCTCGATTGAGCGAGCATCTTCGAGTTTTAGTCGTTGAAAGCGGATTTGCTCACCGTATTTAGCCGCTATTCCCGACTTTTGAATTCTTTCCCTAGCCACAGCCAAAGCTTGCTCACTCAAATCGATTCCCAATACTTCCGCTGCCGGGTTCAGATGGATTAAATACTCTGTACTCGAACCAGTACCACAACCAGCATCGAGAATACGGATATCTTGACGTGGTGGTTTTCTTCCTGTACAAAAATTATAGGCAGCTACCCAATTCCAGCGCCAATTATAGCCTGGGGGTGGTTCCGATAGGAGAGGATCAGGGGGAAAAGGATAAGTATTATAGAGTTTAGCGACTTTTTCTGACATTTTTCTGTTAAGCAGACGGCGATCGCTTATTATAAACTTTAAGCCTGAACACTGAAAAAGTTTGTTTGACATAATTCTTAACAATGAGCCTCAGGATGTCAGAAAAGATTTAATCTAGATGCTGACATAAAAATCAAACATAGACTTTGACAAAAAGTCACCCCCGAGAGGAAAAGGTAAAAAATTTAAGTATCTATTCAAGGGAGAATTAAAATCGCATGAGTGTAAAAGCTAGTGGCGGGAGTTCCGTAGCCTCACCCCAACTATATCAAACTGTACCAGTATCAGCTATTTCCCAAGCAGAACAACAAGACCGCTTTTTAGAAAATAGCGAACTCAACGAACTGACCACCTATTTTCAATCCGGTAGCAAACGTCTAGAAATAGCTGAAACCATCACCAAAAACTCTGACTTAATCGTTTCGCGAGCAGCTAACCGCATTTTCGTCGGTGGTTCTCCCATGGCTTTCCTTGAAAAACCCCCTGTAGAAGAAGCCCCCCAAATGGCAATGGCGGGAGTAGGCGCGGTTACAGAGTTAAAAGAGGGAATGAAACTAGGTACTGTTACTTACGCTGAAAGCGGTGGGGGTAGTGGTTTGCTAGGTGGTTTACGTTCTCTACTAAGTACTACTAATACAGGTCCAACCCCCCCTGGATTTCGTCCCATTAATATCGCTCGTTACGGTCCGGCTAATATGCAGAAATCCCTGCGGGATTTATCTTGGTTCTTACGCTATGTAACCTATGCCATAGTAGCAGGGGACCCAAACATTCTGGTAGTTAACGTCAGAGGCTTAAGGGAAGTAATTGAGAACGCCTGTTCCACAGACGCGACGATCGTCGCTTTACAAACGATGAAAGCTAGCTCGATCGAATACTTCAGAAGAGATGATGAGGCTAAAAGCATCGTTAACCAATATTTTGACGTTTTGATTAACGAATTTAAAGCACCCACCCCCGCTAATAAGTTACGTCAACGTTCTCAAACGGATCAACAGGGTTTAGAATTACCCCAAAGCTACTATAACGCTGCTCAAAAACGACAAAAGTTCGTTATGAAACCAGGGTTATCCGCTTTAGAAAAACAAGCGGTAGTTAAAGCAGCTTATCGTCAAATCTTTGAACGAGATATTACAAGGGCTTACAGTCAGTCGATTTCCTATCTAGAATCCCAAGTTAAAAACGGCGATATCTCTATGAAAGAGTTTGTCCGTCGTTTGGGTAAGTCTCCTCTGTATCGTCAACAATTCTTTGAGCCGTTTATTAACAGTCGTGCTTTAGAATTAGCTTTCCGTCACTTTTTGGGACGTGGTCCTAGTTCTCGCGAAGAGGTGCAAAAATACTTTGCGATCGTTTCTTCGGGAGGTTTAGCCGCTTTAATCGACGCTTTAGTAGATTCTCAAGAATACTCAGATTATTTCGGAGAAGAAACTGTCCCCTATATCCGTGGTTTGGGTCAAGAAGCGCAAGAATGTCGTAACTGGGGTATGCAGCAAGACTTGTTTAACTATAGCGCTCCCTTCCGCAAAGTACCCCAATTTATTACTACCTTCGCTAAATACGATCGCCCCTTACCAGACCAACACGTTTATGGTTCAGGTAATGACCCCCTAGAGATTCAATTTGGCGCTATTTTCCCCAAAGAAACCAGAAACCCCGATACCCGTCCTGCACCCTTTAACAAAGATACAAAACGTATTTTGATTAATCGTGGTCCTGGTATCTACAACCAAAATAGCAACCCCAAAGCCAGAGGTTTAAATCCAGGTTCCTTAGGTCCGAAAGTCTTCCGTCTCTCCACTTTACCCAATAGTGGTGGTAGCAATGGCTCTAGTATTAAAGCAACAGAAGTTTCTACCCAAAAGGTAATCGAAGCCGCTTACCGTCAAGTCTTTGGTCGTAATCTTTACGAAGGACAACGTCTTACGGTAGCGGAAATTCGCTTGGAAAATGGTGATATCTCCCTACGGGAATTTATCCGCATTTTAGCTAAGTCGGAAGTCTTCCGCAGTATGTACTGGAGTTCTCTGTACATCACCAAGGCGATCGAATATATTCACCGTCGTTTATTAGGTCGTCCTACCTACGGTCGTCAAGAGATTAACCGTTACTTTGATATCTGTGCCCGAAAAGGTTTCTATGCTCTAATCGATGCGATTATCGATAGTCCTGAGTATAACGAAGCTTTTGGGGAAGATACTGTCCCCTATGAGCGTTATTTAACTCCTGCTGGTTTACAATTGCGTCAGTTAAGACCTGGTAGTCTCGGTCTAGATGTCGGTGTCAAAGTCGAACCGGAAACCACTCCTCGATTTATCGAATTGGGTGCGGTTACTGAGGTTCGTTCTGATAATGACATTCAAAACCGCATTAAACAAGGGGTTAGTACTCAACGGGAGCAAAGCAAAGTCTTTAAACTCACCAATTTGAATGATCAGGTAGCTTTCAAAAATCTGGTTATGGCTGCTTACCGTCAAATTTTTGAGCGAGATATCGAACCCTATTTAGTTAAAGAACAATTTACCAATCTAGAGAGTAAATTACGTAATGGTGAAATCACCGTGAAAGAGTTTATTACCGCTCTCGGTTGTTCCGAACTATATATCAAAGAGTTCTATACTCCCTACCCTAACACCAAGGTGATTGAATTGGGAACCAAACATTTTCTCGGACGCGCTCCCCTCAATCAACGGGAAATCCAAAAATACAACCAGATTTTAGCGTCTCAAGGAATTCGCGCCTTTATCAATGCTATGGTCAATACTATGGAGTATATCCAAGTATTCGGTGAGGATACTGTCCCCTATCGACGTTTCCCCACTCTCCCTGCGGCTAATTTCCCCAATACCGAAAGGCTGTACAATCAGTTGACTAAGCAAAACGATGAGATTGTTGTACCTAGCTTTAAACCAGTCCCAATCAAAATGTAATCACTAAAACGCTGAATTTATATCTCCTAGTCGGTTGAACTCTACTAGGAGATTTTTTTATTGACTAGCAAATTATACAAGTGATGTTTTCAGGATTAATTGGCGTGATAACTTGCGTTGAGCAAACATTGAATAACGCTCAAAACCATAGGATAATGATAATATTTACCGTTTTGACCCAGTAATTATGCAGTTTGCTAAACGCCTAGACTTGATTCCTCCTTATCTATTCGCTGAACTCGATCGCCAAAGAGATGAATTGATCAGCAAAGGGGTTGATATCATTAATATGGGGGTGGGAGACCCGGATCAACCTACACCTGCACACGTAGTTAGTGCGATGCACGAGGCTATCGATGACCCCTCTACTCACAATTATCCTCCCTATCAGGGGACTAAAGAATATCGTCAAGCTGCGGTAGAGTGGATGGAGAAACGCTTTGGGGTGAGTGGCTTAAATCCCGATTCGGAGGTAGTCTCCTCTATAGGCTCTAAAGAAGCTATTCATAATACTTTTTTGGCTTTTGTTGAACCAGGAGATTATGTCCTGATACCAGATCCTGGTTATCCTGTTTATCGGACTTCGACGATTTTTGCCGGGGGCGAATCCTATACCATGCCTCTGTTAGCGAAAAATAACTTTTTACC
>CALGKL010000260.1 GCA_937930495.1 uncultured Gloeocapsa sp. | reverse complement strand
TTCGGAAGCTTGAGTAGAAGTAAAGCTATTTTGATTACAAGCTCCTAAAAATAAACTAAAGCACAAAACAAACAGTAATAGATGTTTTTTCATACCAAACCTTCTAAAGGAACCGTCAAAAAGCGCGCTAACTCAGCGCCTTGATTTTCTAAATCAGAGATAGGTATAGGCTCTCCTACTCTGGTTAAAGGGATATTCCGACGTTGTTTAGTACAGAGATAGAGAGCGCGTTTAGGATTAAGTCCTTCTTTAATTTCAGCTTTGATAGCTTGGACTTCATCTAAAGAACAAGTAAAGTCAATGCGACGATTTTTACCAGGAAACCCCCAACGAAAAATAGTTACTTGATTAGTTTCGCGATTAAATTCGTTGTAACCACCGCCAATATTCCAGAAAATAGTTAACCAGATATAAGTGGCTAACAGAGAGCCAGCAACGCCGTAGAATAATAAGGCAATACCTTGAGGAATAAATTGTAAACTGGTGGTATCGCTGACTATGAGTAAATTTTTCTGAAAGTAGCTAGATAATCCAGCTAATAAAAAACCAACTCCTCCCATGGTAGTAATTGTTGCCCAAAAATAGTTACTAAAACGACGAGCGCCGAGAATCTCTTGGCGGAGTACTAGATTACTAGTAGAGGTTACGGGTGTTTTCATGGCCAAGGTTAGTTAATTGTGATTAAACTCGAAATATAGACTAATATATCATGCTTGTTCTTTAAATCTAAAATGAATCTCCTGGAGGGAGATACCTCACTAAAAGTGTGTAACAACCAGGATTGGTATAAAATAGTTAACAAGACCTTTAAATAATCTAGAGGTATTTTTTTAGGATCTGCTCAAATAATCTGGAGAAAAAGCATACATGAAAGTTACCCAGGAAAAACTTCCTGATAGTCAGTTAGGTTTAGAAATAGAAATTACCGGCGAAAGTTCTCGTCAAAAATATCATAAAAAAGTCCAAGAATTAACCCAGTCGGTGACTATACCAGGTTTTCGTAAAGGTAAAGTCCCCCAACAAATACTATTACAACGTCTAGGAGTAGAAAGAATTAAAGCGGCTACCTTAGAAGAATTAATCCAAGAAAGTCTCGAAGCAGCGATCGCTCAAGAAGAAATACAATACCTAGGTGGGTTTAAACTGCGTTCAGACTTTGAAGAATTAGTTAAACAATTCCAACCAGGAGAAACCCTAATTTTTAGCGCTTCGGTAGATATACCTCCAGAAGTAGAGCTACAAGATTATACCCAGATCAGCGTTAAAGCCGAAGAAACTGTCTATGACCCAACAACGGTAGAGAGGGTCCTAGAGGAAAAACGTATTGAAAAAGCAGCTTTAGTTCCAGTAGAAGGACGTCCCGCTCAATTAAATGATTTAGCGGTAATCGATTATAAAGGTCAAGAAAAAATCGGAGAAACCCTCCAAACCATAGAAGGAGTCGAGGGGGAAAACTTTGAGATGGAATTAGTCACCGCCAAATTTATTCCCGGTTTTGTAGATGGAATCCTCGGGATGAATCTAGATGAAACCAAAGAAATAACCCTGACTTTCCCAGAGGATTACGGTAGAGAAGACCTGCAGGGGAAAGAGGTAATCTTTACGATTACTCTGAAGGAATTGAAAGAAAAAGAATTACCCCCATTAGATGACGAATTTGCCCAAGAAATCAGCGAATTTGCCACTCTAGCAGAGTTGAAAGAAAACCTGGAAAAACAATATCGGGAACAAGCCGAAAAAGAGACCAAAAAAGCCTGTCATAACGCGATTCTAGCTGAATTAGTCACTAAACACGAAATCCCCATACCCGAAAGCCTGATTGAGGAAGAAGTCAACCAAATTTTGACTCAAACAGCGGTACAAATCCAACAAATGGGTGTAGATGTCAAAAAATTCTTTACACCAGATATACTCCCAAATTTACGGGAAAATGCTCGTCCTGACGCCATTAAACAAATCAAAGAACGTTTGCTGCTCAAAGCTATAGCACAAAAAGAAGGAATCACCCCCGAGAATGAAGCGGTTGAAAAACGGATAGAAGAGGTCAAAACTCAACTACAAGGGCAAAATATTGACGAAGAACGTCTCAAAAAAGTAATTTTTGAGGAAATGCTTACCGAAAGTACCCTCAACTGGCTACAAGAAAGAGCCACCGTAGAATTAGTCCCCCTTGGTAGTTTAACCGAATCAACAGAAAACACTTCAAAAGCATAACAACAGTCAAGAGAATTAGAGTCGCTAGGTGTATTACTACACCACGTCTCTAGGTATCCCTCGCCGAGCAAAAATTCTTAAAAATTACGGTAAAGAAGCTGGTTGATTTTTACGAAAGCGGTAACCATTACATACCAAAAGTTTTTTTCCTGCACTCAGGCTATCAATTTAGCTTTTGTCTGCTAAAGATGATAACCCTGACCAAGGTTGACACCTATCCTAATCTGTTATGATCAAAAAGTGCGCAAAATTTGTTAAAAATCAGTAAATAACTAGCCATATGCTTTACTCAGAGTCTTCTTATCCTGCAAACACAAGTTATTACAAAAAAGATATATACTCCCTAAGTCAAAATCAAGGCGTCAAAAATATTATACCTGTAGTTATAGAGCAGTCAGGATTAGGGGAAAGAGCATTTGATATCTACTCCCGACTCTTGAGAGAAAGGATCATCTTTATCGGCTCACCTATAGACGACGAGCTCTCTAACTCGGTGACAGCACAATTACTCTTTTTGGAAGCAGAAGATCCCGAAAAAGATATTCAAATTTACATCAACTCTCCGGGAGGCTCAGTTTATGCGGGAATGGCGATCTATGATACCATGCAACAAGTCCGCCCCGATGTAGCCACAATTTGCTATGGAATCGCCGCTAGTATGGGTGCTTTTTTACTCTCAGGGGGAACAAAAGGAAAACGCATGGCTTTACCGAACGCGCGGATGATGATTCACCAACCCCTAGGTGGGGCACAAGGACAAGCCTCTGATATTAAGATTCAAGCCCAAGAAATACTTTACATTAAGAAAAGATTAAATCAATTATTGTCTGAACATACCGGACAACCCCTAGAAAAGGTTAGTATAGATACAGAACGAGATTTCTACATGTCAGCCCAAAAGGCAGTAGAATACGGTCTAATCGACAAAATAATCTCTAAACCAGGTATTTACCAACCTGAAGTTATCGTAGAATCAATATAAAAAGCTAGAGAGGCGGATATGGCAAAGTACGACTCCCATCTGAAATGTTCATTTTGTGGGAAATCTCAAGAACAAGTGCGCAAACTAATCGCAGGTCCAGGTGTTTATATATGTGACGAATGCGTAGATTTATGCAATGAGATTTTAGATGAGGAGTTGGTAGAGCCAACCAAAGATATTGCTCAATCTGCCTCACGAGAATCTACACCCCCAAAACGTCGCCGTCAACAGGAAACTTTAGCCCAGCGAGAAATACCAAAACCCAAAGAAATCAAAGAATATCTCGATCAACACGTAATTGGACAGGAAAAAGCTAAAAAAATTCTCTCAGTAGCGGTTTATAATCATTACAAGCGCTTGAGTTTATTACCTTCTAAAAAACAAGGTAATAACCCAAGTGTGGATAATGTAGAACTGCAAAAGTCTAATATCCTGTTAATCGGACCTACAGGTTGTGGAAAAACCCTACTCGCTCAAACTCTAGCGAAAATCTTAGATGTACCATTTGCTGTAGCTGATGCTACTACGTTGACCGAGGCAGGTTATGTAGGCGAAGATGTGGAAAATATTCTTTTGCGTTTGTTACAGGTAGCAGATTTAGACGTAGAAGAAGCCCAACGAGGAATTATCTACATAGACGAAATAGATAAAGTAGCCCGGAAAAGCGAAAATCCCTCCATCACTCGCGATGTCTCAGGAGAAGGAGTCCAACAAGCACTACTGAAAATGCTAGAGGGGACAATAGCTAATGTCCCTCCCCAGGGAGGCAGAAAACACCCCTATCAAGACTGTATCCAAATTGATACCAGCAATATCCTGTTTATTTGTGGGGGAGCTTTCGTTGGTTTAGAAAAAATTATCGAACAACGTTTAGGTAAAAAATCTATCGGTTTTATTCATCCCCAAGAAGCAGGAACTCGCGATAAAAAAAGAACTACTAATTTGTTGAATCATCTAGAGCCAGATGATTTAGTTAAATTTGGGATGATTCCTGAATTCGTCGGCAGAATACCGGTAATGGCTTCTCTAGCTCCTTTAGATGGAGAAGCCTTAATCTCCATTCTAACCGAGCCTCGCAATGCACTAGTTAAACAATATCAAAAACTGCTGCAAATGGATGGAGCTACCTTGGAATTTGAGCCAGAAGCGATTAGAGCGATCGCCAAAGAAGCCTATAAACGCAAAACAGGAGCAAGAGCACTGCGGGGTATCGTTGAAGAAATTATGCTAGAGATCATGTACGAATATCCTTCATCTCCAAATAAACAAAGTTGTCATATTACCAAGGAAATGGTAGAAAAACGCTCCACCGCAGAATTACTCCTACATCCCTCTTCTCTACCTAAACCAGAGTCAGCATGAGAGCATCAGGAGCGCAAATAGTCACAGTGGGGGATATCCCCCATTATTGTGAGTGGCTAAAAAAGGATCATAGTCAGGAGCATAAACCAGTGATGGTATTTGTCCATGGTTGGGGAGGGTCTTTGCGCTATTGGCGTAGCACTGCTCAAGCTCTGAGCGATCGCTTTGATTGTTTACTCTACGATTTGCCAGGATTTGGGCGATCGCCAGTTTCGAAAAACTTTAACTACGATTTAGAAAACTACGCCGAAGACTTAAAGCAATTACTAGATAACCTTCATCTCCCCAAAGTATATATTAATAGTCATT
>CALGKL010000259.1 GCA_937930495.1 uncultured Gloeocapsa sp. | reverse complement strand
AAAATAATCATCTTCTAAACATAATAGTGTTGACTTCACTGACAAGCCTGAGCTTAACGGCACTTCCAGCCCAAGCTGAAGACTCATCCACTAGTCCTATTCCCATTCTGGAAGAAATCACCACCACAGGTGAGTTAGCTTCAGAACCAATAATCGTACCCGCTGCTGCTCCACTTCCAGGTTCGATTATTAGTCCTGTGGGTTGGGCGATCAATAGTGGTGGCCCAGGATATGGGACTCTTACTGACACAATCAATCAAAATGGTTTATTTGTCAACTTTGTTAGTGGAGTGACTAACTTTAATACTTATGTAATTCCAGCTCATCAGCATAGTTTTGAGTGGTTTGATCAAGAATGGTTTAGCAACGTTGGGACTTCTGCTAGTGTCACTTACGATTTGGGTCAGTTGGTCGACATAGATCGCCTCGCTTTGTGGAATGAAGAATCATCAGGGATAGGTAGATTGGACCTGTTTTACTCTACAGACAATGTAACCTTTACTTCTCTGGCTTCGAATCTCGTACCTACTGATAACCCAGCATTACAACCTTATCCTGCTGATGTATTTTCCTGGTCGAAAGTTAATGCCCAGTATATACGTTTTGATATGTCTAATTGTCCTCAGCCAAATCCAGGTTCTTTCCCTGCTTGTGCTATTGGGGAAGTAGCTTTTGGGGTAGCTGATGATCCTATTCCTAGAACACCTGAACCCTCAACCTTGGTCGGTTTGTTGTTGTTAGGGGGGTTAGGGCTAAAACAAAAAGCAAAAGTGCCAAATTCCTGAAATTACTCTAGTTCAGTTCATCTGCTCTGTCTAGGGAGTCTTCTAAGTTGATTACTCCCTTTATTTTCTTAAAGGCGCTCAAATTTGCCTACACCCCCTGAAAGGAGATTGATAGACAAAGCGAACACTTCATAATTGTGCCCAAAAACTAGAAAATGTGGACTGAGAGCCGAAATTAAAGATTTTGTAAAGTCAGTTGTGACCAACAATATTTAATATAAAATCAAAAATAAAATTCAATTGCCAAAATAATATGCTTAGCAAAGGTAATCATTTCCTAAACATAATAGCATTGACTTCACTAACAAGCCTAGGCTTAACGGCACTTCCAGCCCAAGCTCAAGACTCATCCACTAGTCCTATTCCTATTCTAGAAGAAATCACCACCGCAGGTGAGCCAGCTTCAGAACCAATAATCGTACCCGCTGCTGGTCCAGGTCCGATCATCAGTCCCGTGAGTGCGGTGGTCAATAGTGGTGGAACAGGAGCTGGTAATATCATTAACACAATTAATCAAAGTGGTTTATCTCCCGGATTCATCAGTGGAGTGACTATCTTTGATACTTATCTAGGTGGCAGTCCCTTACATAATGATGCTACTACTGGTGAATGGTTTAGCAACACTGGGACTACAAGCGCTGTTGTCACTTACGATTTCGGTGCGCCGTCAATTATAGATCGCCTCGCTTTATGGAATGAAGACTCAGCAGGTATAGGTAGACTAGACCTATATCAGTCTTTAGACGGTGTAACCTTCATTCCTTTGAAACTTAATATCATACCTACTAATAACCCAATAGGCTCTCCCTATCCTGCTCAAGTAATTACTTTTCCCCTAACTAATGCCCGATACGTGCGTTTTAACATGTCTGACTGTCCCCAATCTCCAAGTTCTGTAACCGCTTGTAGCATTGGAGAAGTAGCTTTCAGAACACCCAGTGGTCCTGAGCCCTTTCCCAGAACACCGGAACCCTCAACCCTAGTAGGTTTGTTGTTATTAGGTGGGTTAGGGCTAAAACAAAAAGCAAAAGTGCCAAATTCCTGAAATTACTCTAGTTCAGTTCATCTGCTCTGTCTAGGGAGTCTTCTAGGTTGATTACTCCCTTTATTTTCTCAAAAGCGCTCAAATCTAATAACTCATAGGACTCAAAAAACTTTTTCACTCTGGTGGCGATTTTACCTACACCTCCAGGGACGTTGGTTTCAATATTGAGAGGAATGACGGGGTCGTGGAGAGATAGACGTAAGAGAAACCAGCCTTGTTCAGAAGGAGATTGACAGGTGACGCGGACACCTTCATAGTTGTTAGGTACTATAGTCCAATCTGGTTGATTTTGAGCGAATTCTTGCAACTTTTCTATGACCATATTGCCATAGGTTTTAAAGTCTTCGGTATTAACTTTGAGACGAAATTCTTCACTTTCGATTGGTTCTTGTAAAGTAGAGATTAAATCTTCTAAAGCTTTACCTTCTAACTTTAATTGAGCAAGTTTAATTAAGACTTTGGTCATCAAATAAGCACCATCATCGAGAAAATAATTCTCTCGCATCGCTCCATGACCCGATGTTTCTATAGCCAACCAGGATTCTTGACCTTGTTGATTTAAGCTGATCGCCTCATTGATCACGTTTTTATAACCTCTTTTAAAGCGATGGTGGACACCACCTAAATCCTGGATAAATGTGGTCAACCCCTCGGAGGTAATGGAATCGGTCACAATAGTAGAGTGAGGATGTTCGGTTAAGACGATCGCACTGAGCAAAGCGATCAAACGGTTTCTATTGATTTCTCTCCCCTGAGAATCCACCGCACCTGCTCTATCCACATCGGTATCAAAAATAATGCCTAAATCTGCTTGATGTTTAGTTACCGCAGCACAGATAGAAGCCATGGCTTCTTTATCTTCGGGATTGGGAATATGGTTAGGGAAATGGCCATCGGGTTCGAGGAATTGACTTCCGGTGGTATCTGCTCCTAGGGGTTGTAAGACCTTATCTACGTAGAAACCGCCAGCGCCATTACCCGCATCGACGATAATTTTCAACCCGGTGAGAGGTTGATTGTAGTTAGTGGGATGATTAACCGCGGCGCGAATTTTAGCGACAAATTGTTGAGCGTAAACGGAGATAAAGTCTTTTGCTGTGACTGTTCCTGGGAGAGCAGAGGTGTTAAACTCATTATGAGCAGCTAAAGAGAGAATAGCGGTGATATCTGCTTTATCTAATCCTCCCGAAGAGGTAAAAAATTTTAAACCATTGCGATTAAAGGGGAGGTGACTGGCGGTGAGCATAATTGCTCCATCACAGTTAAAACCTTCGGTGATGGTACTCATAAACATCGCGGGGGTGGAAGCTAGACCAAAGTTCAGTACATTTGCTCCTGTACTAATGATCCCTTCGGTTACTGCTTCGCTGAGTTGAGGTCCCGATAGACGACTATCTCTGCCTAAAGATATGCTTAAACTGGTAGTGGGTTTAGATAGGGTTTGACTTAACCAGGTGCTAAAGGCTTGACCTAGGGTTTTAGCTACCGTAGGGGTAAGATTGACTGACTCCCCTGGTACGCCTGGTAAAGCGACACCTCGAAGATCGGAGCCATTTTGTAGTTTGTTCCAGTTAAAATTTTCCATAGTTTCTAATCGTCCATTTGCCAAGGTTGCGTAAGATTACCTTCATCCAGGATTTTTTTCGGGCGTAAAATCAAGATAACTTGACCGAGTAGAGTGAGATTGGGTTCTGTTTCCGACCACTGTACCTCCAGGTTATCCCCGTTGGCGATGAGAAAATAACTCTGATTATTCCAGGTGGTTAAATGGCGATCGATAACGATTAAGACTGTTTCTGGTTTGGGGGAAACTATTTGCGGTAAACAGTCGGTTTGGGCTAGAATACCGATGGGGTCTACGGCTTTGAGAATAGCTTGCCAACCGGGTATGGGGACTACACGGGTATCGGCTTGAACCTGTACCGCAGCAAAGGTATCCTCAATAGTCAGACTAGGTAGTTCTTTGATCACCTCAGGTCTCAGGGGTAAAGTCCCCGCTAGGGGAATCAGACGGGGTAATTCCTCTTCTGCTTCTAAACGATAGAGAGGTAACAGCGGAGCCGTGACTCTCGGTGTTACCGTAAAATCACTGAGGAGCTGTTCAATAGCGCTTCTAGCACTAGCCGAATGGGCGAAATTCAACCCTTGAGCGATTAGTCTAGAGCGAGCGACTAAGTCTTTTTTTTGGCGGGCGCGTTTCCAATACTGGTAGGCGATGGCGTCTCCTGGATGGTTAGAGAAACCAGGTGGTAATTCTGGTAAGCGAGACATTTCTTGTACAGCTTTGGCTACTTCTTTAGCCGTATCAGCTGTCAATTTTTTGTTCATCACCAATTCGGCAACTTCCCGTCTTTGTTTCTGGTTAAGAATACGCAATTCATATAAAACATCGCTGCAAGGTCCTTGACAATAGTTAAGTAAATCTTCGGGTGCTCCCTCAGTATAAATACTGTCATAAACCTGTGCAGCCACAATTACTAAATTCTGTTGACTGGCCTGAAAGCCGGTAGCTTCAAAAATAGTCTGGGAATTATAGCCAGCTTTTTGGAGACGTTGACAGGCTTTACCCCAATCAACCCAGTTGCCCTCTTTGTGTAAGAGCGATCGCATTAGTTCTGTCGCTTCCGCTTCTGATAGTTGTTCTTCCCTCATTGATGCCGGTTAAAAGTTAACTTTATAAAGCCTGTGCCCGTAACCAAGAGATGGGTAAGTAGAGCATCTTTTGGGGGGTAGGCACAAAAGCGCGTTTATTAAATACATCATAACCATTAGCCTCAATCACGTCGAGAATTCCCTGATAAAGCATCAGTGCGGACCAAACGGGCCAACGAGAATCTCTAGAGAGGGCGCGGATCCCTTTTTCGGCTTGTTGATAATATTGACGCGCTCTATCAATTTCAAAGCGCATCAACTCCCGCCACCGGTCATCGATGACGTGATTATGGAGGTCTTCTTCACTATAATTAAATAATCGCAAATCTTCTAGAGGTAAATAAATTCTTCCCCTAGAGATATCCTCTCCCACATCCCGCAGAATATTGGTCAACTGGTTAGCGATTCCTAAGGCTAGGGCTTCTTCTTTGGGTATGTAATTAACTTCATCTTTTCCCCAGGGAGCTTGAGAGTCTTTGCTTTCCACACCGAGTACAGAACTAGACATCAAGCCCACTGTTCCCGCTACCCGATAACAATAGAGATAGAGTTCCTCAAAAGTCTCGTAACGACTGCGATAGAGGTCCATCCTTTGTCCGGCGATCATATCCCGAAAGGGAGCGATATCTATCTGGGGAAAACGGGCGATCGCATCTACTAAGGCTACATCTGGGTCAGCCAGGGGATAACCGGCGAAAATAGATTCTAAATTACGTTCCCACTGGTCTAGAGTTTCTAGAGTAGTTTCACTGGCTTGGGGACCATCTACTAACTCATCAGTACGTCTGCACCAGACGTAGATCGCCCAGATGGCTTCTCGTTTGTGTTTAGGCATTAATAAGGTGCCTAGGTAAAAGGTTTTAGAATACTTCGCGGTGATTTGACGACAGTATTCGTAGGCTTCTGAGACAGAAGCGAGATTTTGGGGGGTTTTTTGTTTAGGTTTAGGTAATTGCAGCATTCATCGGTCAGAGGCTAATTTTAACCTTAGTCTAGTAAGCATTTTCCCATTGTCTGAGCTAATCTTAAACACCAACTTTAACAGATTCTAGATTAGTTTCTGGTTTAGTACCAGTTCTCTGGACGGGATAATCAGTGGCGATCGCCCTAGCGGTTAGCTTTCCAGAGAGGACCGCGCCTTCCATACTGCCTAAATATTGTTGCATAGTATAGTCTCCTGCTAGATAAAAATTGGCAATCGGGGTTTTTTGGGCGGGACGATAGGCTTGACGTCCTGGAGTTGCTTTGTAAACAGAGCGAGGAGTTTTGACTACGTGGGATTTGAGTAATTTAGCCCGATTTTCTCCTTGGAAATGTTGGGGGAATAACTTCACCAATTCCACCATCGTAGCCTCGATAATCTCTTGATCTGATTTAGTAATCCACTCTTGGGCTGGGGCTAGGACTAACTCTAACATTGAGCGCTCGGGGTTAGCGTATTCTTTACAGGTATTGCTCATATCTGCATAAACGCTCAATAAATCCGAACGAGAGAATAAGAGATGGTCGATTTCCGTTAGTTTGCGGTCAAACCAGAGGTGGAGGTTAATTACCGGTACTCCTTCTAGACCTTCTAATTTTTTGAAGCAGTCGTATTCTCGCCAAGGTTGGGGTAACATCACCTTTAGGGGATCTACTGGCATTGCTGATACGTACAAATCAGCTGTAAATATTTCGTCTGGTTGTCCATTTAATCCTCTCAGGAGAAACCCTCTGACGGTATGGTCTTCGTTGAGTAAAATTTCTTTCAAAGGCGCGTTTAATCTAACTTCTCCTCCTCTAGCGGTAATATACTCTACTAAGGGTTGACAAAGTCTCTCTGTGGGTGAGCCGTCTAAAAAAGCCATTTTTGAGCCGTTTTTTTCCTGCAGAAAGCGATTTAAGGCTGTTAACAGGATTGTGGCTGAGATTTCATTGGGATTAATAAAATTTAGGGCTTTAGACATGGCGATAAAGACTTCTTTTTCTACTCTAGGGGGGATGTTTTGTTTTGCCATCCATTCTGACCAAGAGTATTGATCCATCTCTTCTACATATTTTTGTCCTCGCAACATCGCGGGAATTAAACCTAAACCAAAGCGGATTTTTTCTCCCCAGGTTAACATGTCGTTATTGCGCAAAATGGCGATTACTCCGTTAAGGGGTGCGGGAAGATCGGGAAAGTCGAACCGAGAGTAGGTCCCTGGTTTTTCCGGTTGATTAAAAATCATCGTGTGTTCTTTCCATTGCAGTCTGTCTTCTATATTTAATTCTTTAAATAACTGCAACATATTGGGATAAGCACCAAAGAAGATATGTAACCCGGTTTCGTACCAGTCTCCATCTTCGTCCTTCCAGGCGGCGATTTTTCCACCTAGTACGTCTCTTCTCTCTAAGACTATGGGGGTATGTCCAGCATCTACTAGATATTTAGCACAAGATAGTCCTGCTAAGCCTGCTCCGGCGATTGCTACTCGCATTGGTTTTTCTTAGTTTTCTGTATTGATTAATTTTCTTTCATTATACTTTGCATTTCGTTACATTTCTCATTATTTATTAAAATTTGTTTAAGCAACTATCCGTTTGCGCAAGGATTCCACACGACGTTTGGCGATTTTGTTTTCTGGGTCATATTGTAATGTCTGTGTATAGGTTTCTAATGCTTGTGCGGTGAGTTGTTTTTTCTCGTAAGCGTTGCCTAGGTTATTTAAAGCGATGATATATTCGGGATAAAGTTTTAGGGCTTCTTTATAATTGCGAATGGCTAGATCGTACTGTTCCTGAGCAAAATAGGCGTAACCCATGGCATTATAAATTAGGGCTAGGTTTTCTGGTTCTATTTGCTCACTTTTGAGGGCTTTTTGAAACAGGTTTATCGATTGGACGTAGAGTTTTTTATCTAGATAGAGACTGCCTAATTCATAGTATTCTTGGGCTGTTCCTTTCCCTTCTTTGAGCTTTTTTTGTAATTTGGCCAATTTACTCTCTATTCTGCGGGTGCGGAAAATCTGAGTTAAGAGAAAGTAAGCGATCGCTCCTAGAATAGCGAGTAATACTCCTAAATAAATTACTGGTAAAATTTCGGTTGAATTGTCCATAGTTAATCTTTTTGGGTTAATTTTCACTCTAGGGTAAACCCCAATAGCTTGCTCTCTCCCTCAACCAACCTGACTCTCTCCACTTGGCGATCGCCAAGTTGATTTGGTTGTGCAAGCTAACATATTGTAAGCCTTTGGGTATGGCTATGGCTAGAGGTTCTCCGGAAAGACGCGAAGCGATTAGTCTATATTCGGGATGTTCTTGTACCCATCCGGTTAAAATACTCTGGTCAGCGACAAAAGCTTCCGCTTCTGCTGCTTCTAACAATTCATATGCTTGTTGATAGGAATCTACTGCTACTAACTTGGCTTGGGGTAATCGGCTTTTGATTACATTAATACTATCTGAGCCTGAGAGTACCGCAATTTTCTGGTTGGTTAAATCTTGAATACTTTGTACTGAAGGATCTTTGGTAATTATTCCTGTTCCGTCTAGATAATAATAAATACTAAAATTCACTAGTTGAGAACGAGCTGCATTAGCTGTTAGTCTAGCGATAACTAGATCTACTTCTTGATTTAAGAGAGCATCTAAACGCTCTTGATTAGTAACGGGGACGAATTTAACCGCTGTTTCAGTAGAGAATAATTCTTCAGCGAGTTTTTTAGCGATATCTATTTCTAATCCTTGTAATTCTCCTGACTCATCTAGAAAGGCTAAGGGTCTGGAGTTATTTTTTACTCCGATCGTAATTTGATCTTTATTTACTAAGGGAAAATCTTGAGCCTTAAGGGAGATTTGACCACTGCTCATCAAGGTTATAACTAACAAGATGAGTAAAAATATTTTGGCAAATTTCATACAATTTATTAGCTCAATCTTATTTTAATTAAGCCAAAATTAAACCAAATAAAGAACAAGCAATCTAGGGCTTCTTCTCGAAAAAATTAACTCTAGCCAACAATTAATAGAGAAAATTGGTGATAATTTAGCTTTTCCAATTCTTCTTTGAAAATTGATTAATAAGAGACGTGTTGACGGGGATTAAGGAGAACTTAGCTACAACAATAATCACCCGTTACTATCTCTGATTTAACATTTAGGGAATTGTTTAAGCTTGTTTAGCTATTTCGACGATTTTAGCAAAAGCTTCGGGATTGAGGACAGCGAGTTGAGCTAACATTTTACGATTAATTTCGATGTTAACCTTTTTCAGTTGCCCGATCAATTGACTGTAACTAAGATCGTGTTGTCTAGCAGCAGCGTTGATGCGCACAATCCAGAGACGACGAAAATCGCGTTTACGTTTACGGCGATCGCGATAGGAATTGCGCAAAGCTTTCATTACCTGTTGGTTAGCTGTGCGAAATAGTTTAGAATGGGATCCTCTAAACCCTTTAGCAAGTTTAAGGATTTTTTGGCGACGTTTACGGGCTACATTGCCTCTTTTGACTCTAGTCATGGTATTTACTTTAACAAAAACTACAAATTTTAGGAAGAATAAGGAAGCATGAGACGAACGTTTTGCTCGTCATTTTCGTGTACTTGGGTTAATTTCCATAAACGACGTTTTCGCTCAGCACTTTTATGCTGTAATAGGTGATTACGATTAGCGCTACGGCGAACTATTTTACCTGTGGCTGTCATCCGAAATCTTTTCGCGGCTGATTTACGAGTTTTTAGTTTAGGCATTTTAACTGTTTACTTTTACACAATCGACTAGTATAACATTTTTTAGGGATAATCAACAATGCAAATAATCACAGGAAAAACAAAGTTATTAGGAGTAATCGGAGATCCAATTGAACATAGTCTCTCACCGGTAATGCACAACGCAGCGATTAAAGCGTTGGGAGTGGATTATGTTTATATACCCCTAGGGATTAAAACCGAAGACTTAGAAAGGGCGATCGCCACTTTAGGGGGACTAAATCTCGAGGGTTTCAACGTAACTATTCCCCATAAACAAAGGATTATGCAATTTCTCGATGAGGTGTCTCCCCTAGCTAAAAGAGTGGGAGCGACGAACACGGTTTGGCGTAACCAACAGGGTTGGAGTGGGACGAATACCGATGTAGCGGGGTTTTTAGCGCCTTTAAAAGAATTAGAGCGCAATTGGAGTGAGATTAAACCCTTAGTTTTGGGTTACGGTGGTGCAGCTAGAGCGGTTGTGGAGGGGTTAAGTGGGTTAGGTTGTCAAGGGATTCGGGTAGTCGGGCGTAATCTAGAAAAATTAGCTTTGTTTCAAAAAGAGTGGTCACAGGTGGAGGTGTACCAGTGGTCAGATTTACCCGAGTTAATCTCAGCTAGTGAGTTATTAGTTAATACTACTCCGATTGGGATGTATCCTCAAGTCCAAGAATCACCTTTAGATGATGATTTAGTCAAATCGATTCAACCTGGGGCGATCGTCTATGACTTAATTTATACACCACGTCCAAGTAAATTACTAATCCAGAGTCAAAAACAAGGAGCAGAGACTATAGACGGTTTAGAGATGTTAATCAACCAAGGAGCGATCGCTCTAGAGATTTGGTTACAACAACCTGTACCAGTGGAAGTCATGCGTCAAGCTTTATTAAATTATCTCCAAATTTAAGGTAAATAACTACTAAGAGATGTTTAGGTAAAAACGGTTTCCCAGAGGTGACGATACTGTTGTAAAGTCTCGGGAGATAAAGGTAATAAAAACTCACTACGGTTGAGGATATCTGAATCAACCACTACCAAAGGGTTATCTATCTGTTTAGCGAGGGACTGATTATTAACAATCATCGGGGAAGCAGCATTAGTCAGACGAGTAATAGCTTCAGCTACTTGGGGTTGCCAACAGAAATCAATCCATTGTTTAATGATCTTAGCCTCGGGAGGATTTTCTCGAGCTGCTTTGACCCAGACATCTACCCAGAGAGATGTTCCCGAAGAGGGTATAACCGCGGCAATTTTGCTATAACTTTTAGCTAGAGGGATAATATCTGTTGACCACCCCACAGCTAACCAAGTATCACCGATAATTAGAGGTTGTAGATAGGAATCGGAACTATAAAATTTAACCTGTTGATGTAAACGTTCTAATTCTGGTTTTAATTGGGGAATAGTGGCTAAATTTTCCTGATTGTAGGAGTAACCGAGTTTTTTGAGGGTTAAACCGATAACTTCTCGAGGAGCGTTAGGTAAAGAAAGGCGATCGCGCAATTCTTCTCGCCATAAATCCCCCCAATCTGTAGGGGTGATTCCTAATCTACCTAGATAATCACTCCGATAGGCGATCATCACTGTCCCCCATCTATAGGGTGCGCCCCAGATTTTCCCATTGGTGCTAAGATAACCAAGGGAATTGCGAGTTACTAAATTTTGATATTGTTTTGGTAATTGTGACCAATTGCTTAACTCCTCTTGAGTCAGAGGTTGTATTAAATTTTGAGTAATTGCTGATTCTAACCAGGTATCCCCTAGGGTAAGCAAAGTTGCTTCTTGATTTAACAATAATTCCCAGAGACTTTCTAGGTTAGTTTGTATTTGAAAATCAATTAATCTATCTTGATCTTCTTTTTGACGAAATTTGGTTAAAAGTTGAGCAGGAATAGAGTTTTTTAATAAAGATATCACTATACCAGGGTGATTATTTTGACAACTAGCTAAGAGATTAGCTGCTAGAATACTACCCAAACCAGTTAAGAGAGAACGACGAGTCAACATTAGGAAAATAAGGAATATTAAATTAATCAGGAATAGTTGCTATACAGCCCAAAAGTATGCTTAGGATAGAAATTAGAAGTTAAATGATAGAATGACCATGGAAACAATACAGAGGCAAATCCTCGAATTACACTATAAAGTTGACCAGCTTTACCGCATTATCGAGGGTTTAAGCAATAAAATAGACATTTTGGTCAAAAATTCTCAACCATCCTCTTTCGGTAATCATACCGTTTCTAAAAAACAAAAAGCAAATGAACATAATATACATAAAGATATTTTAGACGATAACAACAATAGTCAAAGAACTGATTTAGAAGAACTACTCTCACCAGATGTTCAGATTCAAAGACTAACGGCACAGTTAACCGCATCTTATCACCGGATCGCCGCTTTAGAGGAACAATTATTAGCGGTTAGAGCCAAAATTAAAATTTAGCTCAAACCACTAGCTACAGCTTCAATGGCGTTTTGTAGCTCAACTTGAGACCAATTTTGATAGAGATGAGCAGCTATAGCACAAGCTCCAGCACCTACTCCCTCTTTAACATAACCCTGTTCATAAGCTCTGAGAGTCTCATAACGAGAATGGACAAAACTCAGTTGAGTGGCGATCACCGGTAAACCCTGTAACTGATAATATGATTCGATAGTTTGAGCTAAACCAAGGGTATCTCCAGTAGAATCTTCCACAACCCAACGAGTTGTCCCAACGGTAATAGAATCTAATCTCATCTCTAAATTTAAGGCATTGATTAAAGCGTAAACCGCTAACATTTGTGTACCCCCTGCTAACATCACACCCCCATAACGACTAGCAGCGATCGCCATTCCCGCGGCGACGATTTGCATAGGATCCCCGACTGCAGCTACTGCTGATAGTGGTGAGAGAGGAAGTGGAAAACCCTTTAACCCCTGTTGTACGATTGACCATTTTTGCTGATGATTACACCGACGATGACTACTGTTAACTTTATCTTTAGCGTCGATTCCTAAGGCGGTTAATAAAGCCAAAGCTGTAGTCGTACCCCCAACTACGCATTCACCAATAATCAGATAACTATCCTTGGGAGCTAATTTTTCCCCCCAGATTAAACCTTGGTTCAACAGATGTTCTACTACTTCTAAAGGTAAAGCTTGACCGGAACTGACACAGAGAGCGGGTCTTCCACCTAAATCAATATGGGGAACAACAGGAGGAGTGGGTAACCCCGCGTTGAATAGATACACAGGAATATCTAAAGCAGTTACCACCGCGCGACTGATTAACACCGGAGATGCGCCTACGTCTAAAGGTGGTAGAGGATAACAGGGAGTCACTCCAGGACCGTTGATTAAAAATTCTCCATCGGCGATCGCCGTGTATTGACGTTGACTAGGGGTAGCACCAGCGGCGGAAATTCCCGGAAGCAATCCGGTGGCGGTAAAACCCAAAATACAAGCAAAGACGGGTTTTTTACCTCGATAGCATTCTAACCACTGTTGACCTTGCTCTAAAGAGTAATAAACTTTATTCATAATCTAGGATAGTTTTAATCCACTCAGGAGGACGAGGAATAGGATTACCCAATTTATCTAAGACCAATAATGCTGCTAGATGTACCGTTAACACATAGAGAAGGTTGCTGATAAAAATCATTACCAAAGCGAGTAACTCAATCATCCATAAACTAGGTTCCATCAATAAACCTAACTTGAGAAAAATCCAGTCAGCTAATTCGGTGATTTGGACCATAAAATAACTCCACAAATCTTCCCCTAGAAACAGAGAGAATAAGGCGACACGAAAGAAAACCCCAAACGTACCAATAATCCCTCCCACAATCAGAGACAAATTCCAGTTAGCACCACGTCGCCAAAATAAACCTAATTGCACTCCCATTAAGCCATAGGGGATCAAAAATACGATACTGCGCACCGGTCCCATTAAAACCGATAATAAC
>CALGKL010000258.1 GCA_937930495.1 uncultured Gloeocapsa sp. | reverse complement strand
AGCAATAACTTGTCAAAAATAAAGAGATATGTTAGAGAAAAGTAGTAAGTAAGATTAGATTAAATAGGTTTTAGTGAATTAACTTCTATGTCAACTCTGGTTATTGTGGAATCTCCAACCAAAGCGCGGACAATCAGAAACTACCTACCTTCAGGGTATCAGGTAGAAGCATCCATGGGTCATATCAGGGATTTACCCGCAAAAGCAGAAGAAATCCCCCAAGAGTACAAAGAATTTGATTGGTCAAGTTTAGGGGTAAATGTGCGGGGAAATTTCGAGCCACTGTATGTAGTACCTAAAACCAAGAAAAAAATAGTTAAACAATTACAGGATGCGGTTAAAAACGCCACAGAAATAATTTTAGCCACAGACGAGGATAGAGAAGGAGAGAGTATCAGTTGGCATTTATTGGAGATTTTAAAGCCCAAAGTCCCGAGTAAAAGGATGGTTTTCCACGAAATAACCAGAGAAGCGATCGCCAAAGCTTTGAAGAACTGTCGCGACATTGATTATAACCTAGTCCACGCTCAAGAAACCCGGAGAATTCTCGATCGCCTAGTCGGTTATACCCTCTCCCCCCTACTTTGGAAAAAAGTAGCCACAGGGTTATCAGCAGGAAGAGTACAATCGGTAGCGGTAAGACTAGTAGTAATCAGAGAAAGACAGCGTCAAGCCTTTCAATCAGGGGAATATTGGGATTTAAAAGCCTTATTAGCCCAAAAAGAACAAAAATTTACAGCCAAACTAGTAACCCTCGACGGGAAAAAACTAGCTACAGGGAGTGACTTTGATCCAGAAACAGGAAAAATAAGTAGAGGAAAAAGAGTAGTCTTACTCTCTGAAACCGAAGCTAAAGCATTACAAGCAAGACTCAAAGACCAACCCTGGAAAGTAACCGAAGTAGAAGAGAAATCCGTAACCCGTCAACCTTCCCCACCCTTTACCACATCTACTTTACAACAAGAATCTAACCGGAAACTAGGCATCTCCGCGCGAGAAACCATGAGTATAGCGCAAAAACTATACGAACAAGGTTATATAACCTATATGCGTACAGATTCGGTGCACCTATCAGAAGAAGCGATCGCCGCTGCCCGTCAATGTGTGACTAACCTATACGGAAAAGAATACTTAAGTTTACAACCGAGACGCTATCAAACCAAAAGTAAAGGAGCACAAGAAGCACACGAAGCCATACGACCTGCGGGTAATACCTTTCGTACTCCCGGTGAAACAGGTTTAAGCGGAGCAGAATATAACCTCTATCAACTCATTTGGATGCGGACAGTAGCTTGTCAAATGGCTTCGGCGCGTTTAACCCAAATAACCGTATCCCTAGAAGTAGAAAATGCTGGATTTCGGACTACAGGGAAGCGGATTGACTTTCCCGGGTTTTTCCGCGCTTATGTAGAAGGATCCGACGATCCCGAAGCAGCACTAGATAACCAAGAAGTGATACTTCCTCCCCTAGGGGTAGGAGACTCTCCTGATTGTCAAAAACTAGAAGCGATCGGACACCAAACCCAACCCCCTGAGCGCTATACCGAAGCATCCCTAGTCAAAAAACTAGAAACAGAAGGAATTGGACGTCCGAGTACCTATGCCTCTATTATTGGCACAATTATTGACCGCGGTTATGTCCAATTGAGGAACAAAGCTTTAGTACCTACTTTCACCGCTTTTGCGGTAGTCAGCTTATTAGAAGAACATTTCCCTGACTTAGTAGATACCAATTTCACCTCCAAAATGGAACAAACCCTAGACGAAATCGCCTCAGGAGACGCAGAGTGGTTACCCTACCTGCAAAACTTCTATCTAGGGGAAAATGGTTTAGAAAATCAAGTCAAAGTCAGAGAAAGTCAAATAGATCCCAATCATTCCAAATCCATCATTCTAGATAAATTACCTGTGGTGGTCAAAATTGGCCGATATGGACCATATCTAGAAGCAAAACAGGGAGAAGAGGTGATTAATGCCTCTATTCCCGCGGATTTAACCCCAGCAGACCTCAATCCCGAACAGGTAGAGATGTTATTACGTCAAAAAACCCTAGGTCCAGAATCTCTCGGGAATCATCCCGAAACAGGAGAAAGGATATATGTATTGATAGGTACTTACGGACCCTATATTCAATTAGGAGAAGCAACCCCGGAAAAACCCAAACCGAAACGGGTTAGTTTACCCAAGGGAGTACAGTTAGAAGATGTTACCCTAGAAATGGCTTTAGCTTACCTAGCCTTACCGAGGACATTGGGAGAACACCCTGTAACAGGAGGTAAAATCCAGGCTAATCTAGGACGTTTTGGACCCTATGTAGTTCATGATCAAGGGAAACAAGGAAAAGAATATCGTTCTCTCAAAAAAGAAGACGACCTCTTGACGATTACCCTAGACAGGGCGATCGAATTGTTGAACCAACCAAAAACTGGTCGTGGTGGAGGTCGTAGCAGCAAAAAACCCCTGAGAGAATTAGGTGTACATCCCCAAGACCAAGAACCTATCAATATTTATGAAGGTCCCTATGGTCCTTATATCAAGCATGGTAAAACTAACGCCAAACTTCCCGAAGGGGAAAGCGTCGAAAATATATCTCTAGAAACCGCCATAGCCGCAATTACCGCCAAAGTCTCTGAGGGAAAATCCTCGAAAAAAACCACCTCTAGGAGGAAAAAATCAACCGATGGGTAATAATCCAAGCAATACTATCCCAGAACGTAGTCTCAATCGAGATTGTATAACCTTGTCTCGTCACGTCTTACAAGAGTTAAAAAGCTTTTCTCCCGACGCACAAGATCTCAGTTCCTTGATGAATCGCATCGCCTTAGCTGGTAAACTAATTTCCCGTCGTCTTTCGCGCGCGGGTTTACTAGAAGGAGTTTTAGGTTTTACAGGAGAGGTCAACGTACAGGGAGAATCGGTAAAAAAACTCGACATCTACGCTAATCAGGTATTTATCTCAGTCTTTGAACAAAGCGGTCTAGTCTGTCGTCTCGCTTCCGAGGAGATGGAAAAACCCTATTATATCCCCGAAAATTGCCCCATAGGACGTTATACCCTCGTTTATGACCCCATTGATGGTTCTTCTAACGTTGATATTAATTTGAATGTGGGTTCAATTTTTGCCGTTCGTCGTCAACAGGGAGATGACCTCAAGGAAGAAGCAACAGATTTATTACAAGATGGTTACCAACAACTAGCAGCGGGTTATATTCTCTATGGTCCCTCCACGATGTTAGTCTATACCATTGGCACAGGGGTTCACTCTTTTATCTTAGATCCGAGTTTAGGTGAATTTATTCTCGCTCAAGAAAATATACAGATACCCGAACATGGTCCAATTTATAGCGTCAACGAAGGTAATTTCTGGCAATGGGATGAATCAATACGAGAATACGTTCGTTATGTTCACTCCGTAGATGGTTATGTCTCCCGTTACAGTGGCGCTTTAGTCGGAGATATCCACCGTATTCTGATGCAGGGTGGAGTCTTTCTCTATCCAGGGACACAAAAACAACCTAATGGTAAGTTACGCTTACTCTATGAATCTGCACCCCTAGGTTGGCTGATTGAACAAGCAGGAGGTAAAGTCAGCAATGGGAGAGAAAATCTCTTAAGGGTAGTTCCCGATCATCTCCACGCGCGCACCCCCTTGATTATCGGAAGTAAGCGTGATGTCGAGTTAGTAGAGTCTTTTATCAAAAAAGGCTAGATTATTATGTTGGCAAGGGTTTGGACCGCTTCTCTAGTGGGAATCAACGGCGTTAAAGTGGGGGTAGAAGTGGATGTCTCCGGTGGTCTCCCCAAAATGGTGATCGTCGGGTTAC
>CALGKL010000257.1 GCA_937930495.1 uncultured Gloeocapsa sp. | reverse complement strand
TTTCAGAGGCTTTATTGGAAGTGCATACAGGGATGATGGCCAGTGCTATCCTTTCGGATACTATACCATGTGAACGCCTACAGATCAAAGAGACAGAAACAGTTGAAGAAAAAAAAACTGAATCTCAGCCAAAATTAAAGGCGATCGCTTAAATTTTGATTGACAATAGGAGGCTATCTTTAAAAGATAGCCTTTTTATTGCTCATCAAGAATCGGCGTTAGAGCAAAAAGACAAAGGATAGGCAATTACTGAGTTAGACCAACTATCTGTTAGACTAGAAGGTACATCCTTCTGGATTTTTAATTTGAGCAAAGATTTTCTTTTCCAATTGAACCACGGTTGGCTCAACCCACAATTGTTTAGACATAGTTTTTAGTCTTAAAAATAAGATAATATAAAACAATGGATTTGCCCTCCTTTTTGTGGTTATGGAAAATAGCGGCATGGTCAATGGGTTTAGCAAGTTTAGCCTATGTGTTGCAAGGCGTTAGTGGCTTTTGGTTATCTAAACAACGTAGTCAACAAAAACCTCCTCCCGGGTGGTTGAAACCATTTCACTATCTGACGGGCATAACTATGGTATTATTAGTCTTATTGTTATTGACTATTGGCATAGTGGGAACCCTAGGACATTATGGCAGCTTAGGACATTCACCTCATCTCTTAGCTGGATTGAGCGTAGTTATCTTGGTGCTAATCTCAGCAGTAAGTGCTACTCAAATAGGTCCCAAACATCCCCAAGCGCGATCGCTCCACGTCAAAACCAATATTATTCTTTTATTAGCATTTATTTGTGTCTCCCTAACGGGTTGGCATGTGGTGCAGCAATATTTACCTTAAATCTTCTTTATGCAAAAAACAACAGACGTCTTAATTATCGGTGCAGGAATCAATGGACTAGCCATCGCCATTGATCTGAGATTACGAGGAGCGACAGTAAGAATACTGAGTCGCAACTCCAAAGAAGTAGCAACCCTAGCAGCAGCAGGAATGCTCGCCCCAGGCGCAGAACAATTACCTCCAGGAGCAATGGCCGAATTAGCAGAGCGATCGCTCCGGTTATACCCCGAATGGGTACGCAAAATCGAAACCTTAACCGAATTAAACGTAGGTTATTGGTCCTGTGGCATTCTCGCCCCAGTCTATAGGGTACCAGAGAAAACAGAAGGGTTCTGGTTAGACAGCGCCGGGATTCAACTGATTCAACCGGGATTAGGAACAGAGGTAGTAGGGGGTTATTGGTATCCCGAAGATGGACAAGTAGATCCGCGAGAATTGTTTAAAGGATTACTCAAAGCAGTAGAAATACTAGGTATAGAGTTAAGAGAAGGAGTAAAAGTCGAAGCGATCGCCCAAAGACAGAGTCAAGTCGAGACTGTGCGCACCAATGAAGGAGACTTCTACGCCCAAACCTACGTCTTAACAGCCGGTGCTTGGTCAAGTCAACTCTATCCTCTGCCAGTATCCCCGGTCAAAGGACAAATGTTAGCCCTAGAAATGCCCACAGGCGGAGAATTACCCCTACAGAGAGTAATCTATGGACCACAAACCTATCTAGTACCCAGACAAAATGGCCGTTTGATCGTAGGTGCAACTTCAGAGAAGGTAGGTTATCAACCCCATAATACTCCCCAAGGGATACAAACCCTATTGAATAACGCTATTCGTCTCTATCCCCCTTTACAAGATTGGCCCCTAGAGAGTTTCTGGTGGGGTTTTCGTCCCGGAACTCCCGACGAATTACCGATCCTAGGTAAGAGTAATTGTGATAATTTAATTCTGGCTACTGGTCATTACCGCAATGGGATATTATTAGCACCAGTGACCGCTGCTCTGATTGCTAATCTGATTATTAATCAACAGTGCGATCCTCTTTTAAATCATTTTAAGGCCGATCGCTTTTATCGTCTTGTAAGTAAACCTATGACAGCACTAATTCCTTCTCCCCCCAATATCCCTACCCTGGCTGATGACCAATTACAAATCGCGGGGAAGACCTTTCGTTCTCGTTTATTGACAGGGACAGGAAAATATCCTGATATCCCTACCATGCAGGCTAGTATTGAGTCTAGCGGTTGTGAAATCGTCACCGTAGCAGTACGTCGTGTCCAAACCAAAGCACCAGGACACGAGGGATTAGCCGAAACCATCGACTGGCGAAAAATCTGGATGCTTCCCAATACCGCAGGATGTCAAACCGCAGAAGAAGCCATTAGGGTAGCTCGTTTAGGGAGAGAAATGGCTAAATTAGTCGGTCAAGAGGATAATAACTTTATTAAATTAGAAGTAATTCCCGAGCCTAAGTATTTATTACCCGACCCTCTCGAAACCCTCAGAGCCGCTGAACAACTAGTTAAAGAAGGTTTCGCCGTTTTACCCTATATCAACGCCGATCCTCTCCTAGCAAAACGCTTAGAAGAAGTAGGCTGTGTTACGGTAATGCCCTTGGGCTCACCCATAGGCTCAGGTCAAGGTATTCGTAATGCCGCAAATATCGCTATTATCATCGAACAGGCTAAAGTACCCGTAGTAGTAGATGCAGGAATAGGAACACCGAGTGAAGCAACCCTAGCCATGGAAATGGGTGCAGATGCGGTCTTAATCAATAGTGCGATCGCCCTAGCTAAAGATCCTCCAGCTATGGCCAAAGCCATGGGGATGGCCACAGTCGCTGGACGTATAGCATATGTAGCAGGACGTATGCCAGTTAAAGATTACGCTAGTGCAAGTTCTCCCCTGACCGGTAGAATTATATGACCACTATTTTATGTTGGGATATCGACGGGACTCTTTTAACCACCGCTAGAGCAGGTATTTTCGCTTTAGAAGATGCAGCTAAAGAGTTAATGGGTAAATCTGTAGATTTCTCCCAATTACCCACCGCGGGAATGACCGATCGCCAAATAGCAGCAAATATCCTTAAACAAGGGGGTATGGAACCAGAGCAGCAAAAAATAGACCAATTATTAGACCTATACGCTAGTTATTTACCCACTAGTTTACCTCGACGTCCAGGAAAAGTATTAGAAGGAGTCCGAGAAATTCTCGAACAGTTAAAATCTCGCTCCGATGTGTTATCGATTCTGTTAACCGGGAATATCTCTAAAGGCGCTCAAGCTAAATTGACTTATTATGGTTTAGATCAATATTTTACCCATGGTGCTTTTGCTGATGTTAACCAAGAAAGAAGAGCGATCGCCACTGAAGCAGTAGCTCTAGCCACCGCTATCGTCGGTAACCTCAATCTAGACCGCTTTTTTGTGATTGGGGATACCCCCCACGATATCGATTGTTGTGCAGCTATTCGAGGAAAAGCGATCGCTGTAGCCACAGGAGTCTATTCTTTGGCAGAATTAGAAGAACATAACCCCTGGTGGGCTATTCCTAGTTTACCCACCCCGGAGATCTTTTTCGAAAAGGTAGGATTGTAGCCAAGAGTTCTTCGTTATTACCTACACCCCCTTTGACCCCTCACCTCTAATAGCACTAGGTTGGTTCCAGTTTTAAATCAGGAGAGGATAACGGTACTGGATAATTTTAATTAGGGGAGAAAAATTTGCCCCTGACTGACTAAGACAGAATTTCCTCCCACCCTAATCCCGTGAAGGTGACTATCTTGATAATCAGCAGCAGCCTTTAATAAACTAGGACGACCTATTTCTAGACCTTGTTCTATCCTCCACTCTAATGTACCCTGTTGCAGGAGGTTATCTTGAGCTAAATAAGCAGCTAAAGCAGCAGCACCCGAACCCGTCGCTGGATCTTCTCTAATACCTAAAGCAGGAGCAAACATCCGCGCGTGAATATCTACTTCTCTACTCACGGTTTCCCGTGTAAATAGATACAGATGGGGAGACCAGTAAGAACTTAAAATCTCTTCCCATAGTGGTAGATTGAGTTGGACTTTACCAATAACCTCTAAATTAGCTAGATGTATAAATAAAAAAGGTAAACCACAGGAAACAGCACCAGTAGCCACAATATCTTGGG
>CALGKL010000256.1 GCA_937930495.1 uncultured Gloeocapsa sp. | reverse complement strand
GGCCGCCTCGATCCCGTAGGCCAGGTTGCCATAAAAGGTCTGGTTCAGGTAGAGGCCTAAGAGGCCCGCTTAGACCATAAATAGCAGGAGAAGATTGTTGCTGGGCACCCCATAAGTAGCGGGTCTGGTTAATTATGCCTGCCATTGTGGAGTGAATTGAAGATTCAAATAGAGGTCAAATTGGTTAGAGGTAACCGGGGTTACTTCTAACTCCATGGAGACGAATTGATGAGGTTGATAATCAGACATACTGCTCAAAGGTTGGTATTGAAGTATTTTACCCTGGTTTAGGACATCGGGAATTACTTTTCTGATTATATTAGATAAACTACTATAAATTAATACATTACAATAGTTCGGGTCAAACCATAGAGATAGCCCAATCATTTGCCCAGGTGAGGATTTCTTGTACCCTTGTCTGGTTGTTAGCCTCACAATATAACCTCAATAGGGGTTCAGTCCCACTAAAACGAATTAATAACCAGCTACCATCTTCTAGACGTAATTTATAACCATCGATGCTCAGACAATCGGTTACTTTTTGGTTAGCAATAATTGTGGGTGGTTGAGTAGATAAGACGGTTTGTACCTTTTCTCTTGCTTCCATATCTTTGAGAGGTAAATCGATGCGATCATAACTGGAGGAAAAGTCAACGTCCCCTTGTAACTTAGCATAATATTCACTGAGATCTAATTCTGAGGTGGCGATCGCTTCGAGGACGTAGAGAGCGGATAACAGGGCGTCTCGTTCTGGTATATGATTACCGTAGCCGATTCCTCCGGATTCTTCTCCCCCAATCAGGACTTGACTAGTCAGCATGCGATCGGCAATATATTTATAACCGATAGGTGTCTCAAAAAGAGATAGATTGTAGGCTTTAGCCAACAGAGGAATTAAATCAGAACCACTAACGGTTTTAACCACTTCTCCACGCCAACCGCGAGTTTTAGCGAGGTGATGAATCAGAATAGGTATAAGTACTTGGGAACTGAGGAAATTCCCTTGACCGTCCACCGCCGCGAGGCGATCGCCATCGCCATCAAAAGCTAAACCTGTGAGTATTCCTGTGGTTTCTAGTCTTTTGGCTTTAATGGTTTCTAAGAGAGTAGCTAAGTTATGGGGTAAGGGTTCGGGGGATTTTCCGCCAAAGTAGGGGTCTGTGGAAGTATTAAGTTCTGTTACTTTGGGTAGTAATCTGGTTAACCCTGTCGCTGCAGCACCGTGCATTACATCTGCATAGACGGTTAACTTACCACTAGTTAGGGCGTTTGCAATCAATTCTAGGTTAACTTTAGGGCGTAGAGCTTGACAATAACCTTCCCAGGGGTCAAACAATTCTTTACTCCCTCTGGTTGTACTTGGGGTTGCTGGTTGAGTCAATAAAGCTTCTATTTTTTGGGTAATGGCGGGGGAGACGGAGCCACCGAAAGCACCTTTTACCTTTAAGCCGAGGTATTCCGGTGGGTTATGACTAGCGGTTAAAACGAGTGCGCCTAGGGCGTTAAATTGTTTAGCTGCCCAACTAAAAGCCGGTGTAGGGGCGTAGTCCTGAGCTAATAGTACATCAAAACCTGCTTCTTGCAGGGCTTCGGCGGCGAAGAAGGCAAATTCTTTAGCCAAGAAACGGCGATCGTAACCAACGATCATCAAAGACGAGTTAGGGGTTTGTGTAGCTAAAACTTTAGCAGCGATGGGGGCGAGGGTAGCGACGCGCTCAAAGGTAAAATCCCGTGCGATAATCCCTCTCCAGCCATCTGTCCCAAATTTAATAGGATTTATTTTAAGTTTTTGATTCATTATTCTAAAGTATCTGATTCGATTGGTTTAATTTGTAATTTTAGCAATAAATCTTTAAGTTTCATTCTTTCAATATAGGGCCAGCCTCCTGTTTCTTCCATGTCTCTAATTAGGTTGTATAGAGCATTTCTCGTATTAGGTAAAGATGGCTCAAATATTTGGTCGCGTATTTCCCTATGGATATTTTCTAAGCTTCTGAGCAACTCTAATAGGGATCGATTTTCTTGTTTATATTCTTGAGCTAGATCCCAAATTTTTTGTTTAATTTCTGTTAACTCTTTTTCTAGTTTTTGACTATCCATTGTGGTGTTTATTTATTGGGTGATTCTAGGACTGCTTTTGGGTAAGCTATCCGTCGGTGTTTCGATTGTTCCCAAACATCTACAAAAACCTCAGCGATTATTGCTAATTCCTCGTATTGAAGACCACTATCTACTAACTGATTATCTTCCCAACGTGCTTTTAAAATTTTACTAATCATAATTAAAGCTTTGTTTCTATCGGCATTTTCTAGGGAGCGTAAAGCTGCTTCACAGCTATCGGCTAACATCATGATACCTGCTTCTCTGCTTTGAGGGATTGGTCCATCATAGCGGAAGTCGGACTCAGATACTTCGGCTTCGCCTTTTGCTTCAGCTTGTTGTTTAGCTTGGAAGTAGAAATAGGCAATTAACATTGTTCCTTGGTGTTGGGGGATAAAATCAGAGATAGCTTTAGGTAACTCATGACGACGCGCCATTATTATACCCTGAGTAACGTGTTTTTTGATGATAGCCGCACTTGCCCAGGGGTCGTTAATGGTATCGTGTTTATTTGGTCCTCCCATTTGGTTTTCAATGAAGCCGAGGGGATCGTGTAATTTCCCGATATCATGATAGAGAGTTCCTGCTCGTATCAACTCTACATTACAATTGAGTTTACGAGCTGCTCTTTCAGCTAGGGAACAAACAAAGAGGGTATGTTGCCAAGTTCCGGGAGCTTTTTCGGCGAGTTGTTTGAGTAGGGGTTGATTAATATTAGACAATTCCGCTAAACGACTAGGGGTGAGTAACCCAAACAAACGCTCTAAATAGGGAGTGATTCCCAAAGCGAAGACACTCCAGCCCAAGCCTGGTAAAAGTCCATAGAGGATTCCTTGTTGTACAGCTACTGACCAAATGGCTGTGGGACTAGCGGTAAAGATTAAGCGGATAATGACATAAACTAGCCATTGAGTGAAACCAATCCCTACTCCAAGTTGAGCCAATTGATCGCGATCGCGCAATCTTCCTGCGATTAAAGCCGCTACCATTGCACCGATCGCTCCTACCGCCAAAGGTTCCCAGTCTTCCCCTTCGGAGATTTCGTCAGCTAGGATAGTTAATACCGTTGATACGCCTACTTGTGCTACGCCTACGGTTGGTCCATAAAAGCTACTGGTTAATAATCCTACCGCGGGTAAGCTGGTGTAGGGAATTGCCAGCATAGCCATTAGGGGAGAACTCACGCTTAATAGACACAGTAAAACCTGATCTCGACTGCGAAATTTAGTCTTGGTTTTTTGCTGACTTAACCAGAGAATGGTTGTTGCTATTGTAGCGATGCTCAGAGAGATTGCTAAACCTTGTTGGTTAATTCCTCGGTAAATCATCCCCAAAGCGTCTAGTTTCAAGAATTGTTGCTGGGTAATTTCTTGACCTTTGGCTACAATTATTTCGTCCTTATTAACGTAGATCAGTTGTTCTGGGATTGCTTCTGCTGCTGTTTCAGCCCGTTTAGCCGTTTCTTCGCCATCTATAATCAGGTTAGGTTTTAGGAATTTAAGCAAGATGGTACTGGCTAACATTTTAGCTGTTTCGGGCAAATCCTCTCTGATTAGTTCAGGGTTTGATTCTTCTACTTCTATCCCCAAATGAACGTTGATTGTTTGCTGCATCAAACCTTCTGGTATGCCTTGGGGAATACCTTGGGTTAAAATTCTTCTTATTGTCCTTCTAATCACATTTTCCGTAGTTTGCCACACTTCCGGACTCAAGTCTAGGATCAGTTTTTTCTCAGCTTCTGTTAGCTGTATATTTTGATTTTGGGATAATTCTGACCAAACGTGTTGATATTGACGGCGAGCTTTTTTAATGGTTTCTATTAATTCTTGATACTCTGAGGAGCTAATTTTTTTCTGGTAATATTGCAATTTAGCGATTATTTGCTCTTTTTCTAGGTTCAATTCAGGGTTAATTTCCAGGGAGATAATACCTTGTTTCCCATCATTATCAACTTGACTGAGTATCTTTTCCCATTCAGCCTCGGAACATTGACGTAAATAAAGTTGACTTTCAATAGAGAGAATCTCTGCTGCTCCGAGCAGGGGAAACTCTCCTACTGCTTCTCGCCATTGGTTGATTTGAAGCAGATAATCTTGAATATTGTTGATAATTTGCTCAGTGATGACAGGATCTTTTTTCAGAACTGGTATAGCTGCGTCTCTAGCTTGTTTACGAAGTCTTTCTGTTTCCTGTGTATCAACTATCGTCAGATAACTTGGTGAGATATAGGTTTTAGCGGCTATTGCTCCTTTACTCAATATTGGTTGATTGTAGAAACGATTACCCAGAACACTTGTTAAAGAAATAACCGTCACAGCGAACATAATTGGTGGTTTCGTTTTCCCTAAGTATTTCGCTGTTTTTGATTTTTGCTTTGGTTTTGATTGGGTTTTTCTTGGTTTTTCAGAGGCTATTCCCAATTTGGCTGATTGTTTTTCCAGCCATTGTTCTATGTAGTGAGTAAAGGAGTAAATATTCATGGTTTTGATGACACCAATCAGCCTTGGGAGAGGACTTTAACTGGGATACTTTCTTATTTTAGTATTTATTTCTGAAAATGTGGGCTACAGATGTTACTTAGTTTCTGGTTGAGAGATGATTTTTAATTGTTCTCGAGGTTGAATTAGTCCTGGTTTAGCAATAGCTAGAGTAACGGGTTGCTCACTAGCTAATCCTGTTGGCGTAATTCCACACCAAGAGGCGTAGAGTTGGGTAGCGATTGTGATGCTGATTTGTAGTTGGGGGTTTTGGGGAAGGGATAGACGTAATTGTAAAGGAATATTGTGATAACCGTTGTAAACCCCTGCCAATATTGCTGTTAAGGTTTGGGTAATCTCTGGTTGATAGGTACTTTGGGCTGCTCTTTTGGTACAGAGACTGAAGTCAGATGGGCTAAAGAGAAAACAGTAGATCGCCAGGGCGATCGCTGTTTGTGGTTGTTTTGAACGAGACAACCGATACACCACTTGATGTAAAGACATATCTTGCTCTAAGTAACTTTGGACTTTTTCTAGTTGTTCTGTTAATCCCGTTGATTGTTGTGTTGTTAATATTTGTTTAATTAGGTTTTGCGGTTGCAGTTTCTCGGTTAAAGCTAGAGAGATGATCTTTCCCCAGATTAAAAGTTCTGCCAAAGTTTCTGCGGGTTGCTCAAGTTTTGTGACTATTTTGGTGAGTTTAGAGGTCAACAGTTGGGTACTTTCGTGACTAAATAGTATTAGTGGTATGGTGGCTACTGCCATTTGACTAATTGTTAAGTCAGCTAGACTTTGTACCTGGTCGGTGGTTAATGCTCCTGACTCAATGAGATTTTTGCTTTGGCTAATAACCAGTTCACTGAGTCTTGTTGATTTTCCTGAAGCTCCAGTTAGGCTTCCCCAGATAGCGCCTCGAAATCTACTTAATGTTGAGTATAGCATATTTAGGGTTCCCACCCCTGAAAAGAGGTGGGTAGAGGGATTATTGCCAATTTTTAGCTACTACTTCGGCTAAATCTACTACTCTTTGAGAGTAACCCCATTCGTTGTCATACCAAGCGATAACTTTAACCATATCTCCTTCCATGACCATAGTTAAGCTACCATCAACAATCGAGG